>JAGUZM010000314.1 GCA_020060805.1 Deltaproteobacteria bacterium
CGGCCCTGGCAGGGCCCGCGGATGCGCTCTGGCCGGTTTCATTGACAAAATGGGTGCCCCCTTTCTTGGCCTCCCGCATCACGGCTTTGACGACAGAAGGGTCGATCCCTTGGGCACGAACGACATCGTCGAGGGGAACCCCTCCCACGGAAAAGAAACGGGTGCTCGCCACCATGGAGTCGCCGTGTTCTCCGAAAACGATGCCCCTCATGTCATTGCCTGATAGGCCCAGCTCCTTGGAGACGGCGTGGCAGATCCTTCTCGCATCCAGGTTTCCGGCCTGGCCCATCACGATTTCCCTTGGGAACCCGGAGGCTTTATATCCCACCCAGGTCATCGCAGTCACCGGATTGCCCATGTAAACGAGGATCGGGAGTTCTTTTGCGCCGCAGCCGAGATAAAGTTTCCGTATTTCCCGCGAGGTTTGGGCGATCACCTCCGTGTTGATGGCGAGGAGGTCCCGCCTGCTCTGCCCTGCCTTGCGCGGAACACCCACCCCGATGAAGATCACATCGAGACCGGCCATGTCCTCGGTCCGGTTCGTGCCGTAGATGCGAGGCCGCCGAGTGCTGTTCGCCTTCAGGTCATCAATCCAGGCGCCTGCCCTGTTCGGGTACTTTTCCTGGGGCCTACCGTAGAAAACGATTTCTTTCCCCAGACCCTGGTCGACAAGGGTAAGGACCACGTCTCTGGAGACATTGCCGAACCCCCAGACCCCCACCTTGCTCCGTTCTTTAACCCTTTCGATGATGATGCACTCACCCGATGATTGCTCATTCATGGCTCATTACCCCCAGATTTCCCGCCCCCGCATCGAGGGCGGTGCAAACATTGACCCGTCGTGGAGAAATTCTGATTTGTTCCGCTTGATAACAAAGGCAACCCCCAAAGTCAATGAAGGGAAAGAGACGAGGTTAAGAATCTTAATTGACAAGCACCGGTTAAGTATTAGTATAAACTATATTTTATACTCAAACCGAAATCGCTCTTCTCACAGCCAGCCGTTTATGAATCGCACCTGTTTCAGCGCCTCTTGCAAAGGAAGGCGAACTCTCCTTGAGACGAGCGGCGGAGAATACTCATTTTACCCGGAGAAACGTTTTCGATGAAATATAAGCATGATGTGGTCATCGTGGGTTCGGGCCTGGCAGGGCTCAGGGCTGCGGTGGAAGTGAGCGGCAAGGCGGATGTGGCTCTCATCAGCAAAGTTTATGCGACCCGTTCCCATTCCGGCGCCGCCCAGGGAGGGATAGCCGCGGCTCTCGGCAATGAAGAGCCCGATTCCTGGGAATGGCACATGTATGACACGGTCAAGGGCGGAGATTTCCTCACGGATCAAGATGCTGCGGAAGTGCTGGCAAAAGATGCACCCCGGGCCGTTTACGAACTGGAGCACATGGGTGTGCCCTTTAACAGAACGGCGGAAGGAATGATCGCCCAGCGAGCTTTTGGAGGTCATGCGGCGGAGTTCGGCAAAAGAGCGGTCAAGAGGGCCTGTCACGCTGCAGACAGGACGGGCAGGGTGATCCTGGATACCCTGTATGGTCAGGCCCTGCGAAAAGGGATCAAGGTTTACCAGGAATTCCATCTCATGGACCTGATCGTCGAGGACAACCGGGTCGCCGGGCTCATCGCCTATGAGATCGCCACCGGTGAGGTTCATGTCTTCCAATGCAAAGCGATTCTCCTGGCCACGGGAGGCTTCGGGAAGGTGTATAAGGTCACCTCCAACTGTTTTGCGAACACCGGGGACGGCGTCTATCTGGCGTACAAAGCGGGCATCCCCCTGGAGGACATGGAGTTTGTCCAGTTTCATCCCACAGGAATTCACGGCCTCGGCGTTCTCATCAGTGAGGCTGCCAGGGGTGAAGGGGGTATCCTGCGCAACGGCCGGGGGGAGCGCTTCATGGAAAGGTATGCGCCGGCGCTGAAAGACCTTGCACCCCGAGACATGGTCTCCCGGGCGATCTTTCAAGAGATCAGGGAGGAGAGGGGGATTGAAGGCCGCGATTTTGTTCATCTCGACCTGACCCATCTCGGCCCATCCCGGCTCAAGGAAAAACTCTCCGACATCTCCTCTTTTGTCAGGATTTATCTCGGGGTTGACCCGAGCCAGGACCTGATTCCCGTCGCCCCGACATGCCATTACATGATGGGCGGCATCCCGACCAACCTGGACGGCCAGGTGTTGAATGAACACCGCGATGTCGTGGAGGGTCTCTACGCGGCAGGAGAGTGTGCCTGCGTATCCGTGCATGGAGCCAACCGGCTGGGATGTAATTCTCTCCTCGACCTGGTGGTTTTCGGCCGCAGGGCCGGGAAGAAAGTCACCGAGGACTTGAGTCACTTATCCTTCGCCTCGCTTCCCGCGGGCCCGGAGAAAGGGAGCCTCGCAAAAATCGAAGCGCTGCAGAAGGGGAACGGTGAGAAGGCGTTTAACCTGCGGGAAGAAATGCAGAGGACGATGACAGAGCACTGCTCCGTTTTCCGGCATGGGGAGGGGCTTCAAAAGGCTCTTCAGTCTGTCCGCTCCCTCCTTGGACGATACGGGAAGGTGGGTGTGGAGAACAAAGCCAGGCGGTTCAACACGGACCTGCTGGAAGCGCTCGAACTGGAGTCCCTCCTTCATCTGGCCGAAGCTATTGTGGCCTCTGCCCTGAGACGGGAGGAGAGCCGGGGAGCCCACTCGAGGGAAGATTTTCCGGAAAGAAACGATGAGGCGTGGCTGAAACACACCCTGATCCAGAAGTCGGAAGAGGGCCCCCGGGTGTTCTACAAGCCCGTGACGGTCACCAGGTTCGAACCAAAGCCAAGGGTCTACTGATATGGACGAACTTCGTCTTAAAATCTTCCGCTTTGATCCTGATACGGATCAGGAGCCCCGCTACCAGAGCTACAAGGTTCTCGCAGGGCCATCGGAGCGCATCCTGGACTGTCTCAACCGGATCAAGTGGGAGCAGGACGGGACCCTCAGCTACCGCATGTCCTGCGGCCATGGGGTGTGCGGGTCCGACGCCATGAAAATCAACGGCCGATGTGCCCTGGCCTGCCAAAAACTGGTCAAGGACTATGGGGGAGGGGAAATCGTGCTGGAGCCCCTGCCCACCTTCAGAGTGATCAAGGACCTGATCGTGGACCTTGATCCTTTTTTCGAGAAGGTCAACGAGGTGAGACCATACCTGATTTCTTCCGATCCCCCGAAGGAGAAGGAGAGGAGGCAGAGCCAGGAGGACAGCCGCAGGGTGAGCGAGGCGATTCGTTGCATCCTCTGCGCCTGCTGCACGGCAGCGTGTCCGGTCGTGGCGGAAAACGAGAGATACCTCGGCCCAGCCCCTCTGGTGTGGGCGTTTCGGTATATCTTCGACTCACGGGACGAGCAAACCGTGGAAAGACTTAAGGGGGTGGATCATCCGGACGGCGTCTGGGGGTGTGTGAATTATTTTGAGTGCACCCGGGTCTGCCCGAAAGAAATCCCTGTGACCAAGTGCATCAACACGATCAAGAGGGAGATTGAAAAGGGAAAAACAAAGAATAGAAACAACCACGAAAACACGAAACAATAAACGCACGAAAGCGAGCAAAAGTCGTAGGATTTGAATTTCGCGCTGAGGTTTTTTTATCCAGGTCCTTTTTTTGAGCCTATGAGGATGACATGACCAAGCAACCTGTTTATTCCACCGAGCCTGAAGACTTCTATTACATGGACATCAACGTGCCGTGCCAGGGCGCCTGCCCGGCGCTGACGAACATTCCCGCCTACA
>JAGUZM010000459.1 GCA_020060805.1 Deltaproteobacteria bacterium
CCAGTTTCTTCACCATTTTCCAGGATTCCGCCTCAAGTTGGTCATGGGGCACCACTTTCGTGACAAACCCCATCCTGAAGGCCTCCTGCGCGTCAATCCGGTCCCCGCTGAGGCATAGGTATTCAAAATGCTTGGGGAGAAGGAAATGAGATACCGCCCATGTCGTCCCACCTGCAGGGAAATGAGCAAAGTTGATCTCTGACAAGCAGTACAGAGCCCGATCCGATGAGATCGCCACATCACAGATGGATACGGGCACTATCCCGCCTCCGTAGCAATGGCCGTTCACCGCCGCAACCGTGGGCCTTGGGAGATTGTAAAGTTTGAGGTACCACTCCAAGATGGGATCCATCACTTTCCGGAAGTTTGCTGAATTGCTCTCCTCCATGGTCTGAAGAAAGGAAAGGTCGAGATCCAACCCGGCTGAAAAACTATCCCCATTCCCGGTAAAGAGGACCCCCCGGATGCTTGAATCCTTCTCTATCCGAATCATCACGTCGAGGAGCTCTTCATCCATTTTCGGGCTGAAGGCATTTTTCTTCTCCGGCCGGTTCAGTCTGATGATTCCGATTTCCTCTTTGACTTCGAATGTCACTTGTTCGTAAGACATATTCATTACCTCCTCATTTGGTTAGTATGAAAGAATCACGCCGTATTCAGGCTACGCCCGACCTTTTCCTCGTGCAACACGAACCCCCTCCTCTTTCATCGGCCACATCGGACTAATAGGATCTCGGCATCCCTAGACTCTGGGCCAGAAAATTCTTCGCCATTTCCGTCGTCATGGGGGAAATCCTGAAAACACGACCGTCTCTCCAGTATCTCTCCATGTCGAATTCTGTCGTATATCCATACCCTCCCAGAATCTGCATTCCCAGGTCCGTTACCCGATGGACAATATTCGAACAAGCCAGGTAAGCTTCTGTCGCCTCAAAGGCGACCTGTTTGCCTGTCGTCTCAAGCCAGGCCGCCTTGTACATCAACAGGCGTCCCGCATCGATCATGGTTTTCATGTCAGCAACATAGTGCTGTAGAATCTGAAAGCTGTTTATCGTTTTCCCGAAAGCGCTTCTCTCGCCCATGTAGCGCACAGCGTCCTCAAAAGCGGCCTCCGCAATCCCTAAACAAATCGCGGAAAAACAAGTCCTCTCGCCGTTGAGGAGCGGGATCAGTTGGTACCAACCTTTGTTCTCTTCCCCGAGCAGGTACTGATGCGGCACCTCCACGTTATCAAAATGGATTTCGCAAAAGCCCGTTGATTTCTGCCCAACCTTTTCAATCGGGTTGATCGAAATACCCCCCTGTTTACTCGGGACGATCAAGCACGAGATACCCTGCGATTTCTTCGGGGGATCTTTCATTGTTCTGAGCACAGTGAAAATGTAATCTGAAACATGTGCCATAGTGATAAAGAGCTTTGAACCGTTAATCACATATGCCTTTCCATCATGAGATTTCTCCGCAAAGGTTCTCATCGCGAGAACGTCGGTACCCCCTGATGCTTCAGTCCATGCAAAACAGGTTTTGAGCTCCCCTTTGGCGAGCTTCGGAAGGATTTCCGCCTTCTGCTCTTCCGTACCCAGCGCTGAAACAATCTTGTTCGTGAGGCCGATGGTATTGGTAAAAGGAATCGCCAGGGCGAGTATTCTTTTGGCGAGTTCCTCGATAACGATGACCATATCAAGCATCGTTCCCTCAGAACCGCCGTATTTCGCAGACAGAGGTAAACCCAGAAACCCGAGGTCAGCCATTTTCTGCCATAAGGTCTGCGGAAACTCGCCGGTCCGATCAAGCTCACGCACATATTGCCGGGGGCACTGCTCTTCCACAAACCTCTTGACCGTCTGCCGCAAGATCTTTTGTTCCTCTGAGAATTCAAAGTCCACGATGATTACCCTCCCTTGCCAAGAGCTGTGGTTAACTGCTCTGAGAAAACAGCAAAACACATGCCAAGCTTTCCATGGAATCGTAACATGAAGATATTCTGAGCGAATTCTCAATAGACCTTGGCTCGTCACCATCAACGATGAGGACCTGTTTTACAGTCATGGGTGCTGCATTTTACAGGCTTTACGCCTTCCCTCTTCGGCTGCCCTTCCACTCCGGAGCTAGAAATCGGCGGGATATTACAGCCTTCTCTCCTGTTGGGAAGACTTTGATTGTCTTCTATGGCCGGCAAAGAACTTGAGGCCAGCTTTAGATCATGGGTATTTCAGAGTTCGCACCGATTTCCAAACCATTAGAACTTACTTGACAGTGTAAACTGCATTAAACTAGGGTGAAAAAGAGATTTGCCCCCATAGGGCGTATTGGGGGGAGCGTCGATTCCTTTCCTCAACAATTGCCAGCCTTTGCTTTCTGAGGCGGAGGTTACTGACGACTATTAATCCCGGTGTTTCCGTCCTTTATTAGAACCATCCAAGAACAGAAAGGAGAAGGGAAATGGTTTCATCCGTCGATCTAGACCTTGTTTCAAGCCTTCAAAACAGCTCCGATCTCAAACAGGCCATTTCACGGGTCGAGAAATTGTGGAGCCTCTTTCATACCAAGCACTCCGTGCCAGAGGATCATCTACGGCCAACGATCTCCAACTCCTGGCAGAGGTGCCTGGAATCTAAGGTCAACCCTTATCGACACACGCCTCCCCAACTTTCACCAGAGCAGGTGCAACGCCGTTTGCGTGATCATCGTCCATACTTGGAGGTCATTCGGCCTGCCATCGCTAATATGGAACACCTGGCTGATCTCTCGAGATTCATCATCGGCTTTGCTGATCGAGAAGGCTTCATTCTGATGATTCACGGCAACCAGGAATTAAGGAGAGAAGTGGACGAGCTGAATTTCCGGTTGGGAGCTAACTGGAGCGAGCGCCATGCCGGTACGAACGCGATCGGAACCGCTATCGCCACGGGTCAACCGAGCCAAGTGTTTCATGCCGAACACTATTGCAGGGGTCTTCACAAATACACCTGCACCGCTGTTCCGATCCAAGACCCGACGTCTCGGGAGTTGATCGGTATTCTTGACTTTGCCTCCCACGCAGAAGACCACCAGCCGCATATCGTCGGCCTGGCGATCCAGATGGGCCGGTGCATAGAGTTAGAGATCTACAGGAAAGAAAAAGAAGAAGAGGATTTCTTCAGGGATTCCAGCTTGCAACTGACACTTGATCATCTGGAACGAGGGGTCATTGTTCTCGATGCGCATGACCGCATCCGGAGAGTTAACCATAAAGCCCTTGAATACCTTAATATGAAAACGGATGCGGTACTCAACCAAGCGTTTCATGAGCTTGCCATCTTGAGCGAGTGGCGAGACTTGGAAAAGCCTTTCACGCTGCCTCATACCATGGGTTCCGAACTTTGTCTGAGGCGGAAGCCCTTGCTTCAGCAGCGGAGGTTGGTCGGCACCCTCATCCTCATCGAGCCGATCAAGAGGGCGTCCAAGCAGGTTGGGCACCGGCACCATCCCGTCGCTTGTGTTCCGATTGGCCGTGCGGCCAGTTTCTTGAGCAGCGTCCAACTGGCAGAAAATGCTGCTCAGTTCGACTCCAATATCCTCATCCTGGGTGAAACAGGTACGGGCAAAGAAGTTTTGGCGCGCTACATTCACTCCAAAAGCAAGCGAGGGGCGAATCCTTTTGTGGCACTCAACTGCGGATCTTTCCCTAAAGAGCTTCTTGCCAGCGAGCTCTTTGGGTATGAAGCGGGGGCTTTTACTGGTGCCAGTAAGAAGGGCAAGCCCAGCAAGTTCGAGTTGGCGTACGGGGGCACCTTGCTCCTGGACGAGATTTCCGAAATGCCATTGGAGTCACAGGTGTATCTACTCAGGGTGATTGAAGATATGGCCCTAACCCCGCTCGGAGCCAAACAATCCATACCCTTCGATGTCCGGATTATTGCCACTTCGAACAAGGACCTCTCCAGCGAGGTAAGAGCGGGTGGCTTTCGTGCCGACCTTTTTTTCCGCCTTAACATAGTCTCGATTCAATTGTCACCCTTAAGAGAAAGAAAGGAAGACATCCCAGTGCTGGCGGAGCACTTCATTCCTGTCCTTTCAAAGTCTATGGGAAAACGAGTCACGAAAATCACCAAGAGCGCTCTCGACGCCCTGGTTGCCTATGATTGGCCCGGAAATGTACGGGAATTGAGGAATGCTTTGGAACAGGCTATCGTTATTTCTCCTGGAGAAAGCATCACTTGGGACATTTTGCCAGAGGTTGTCCGTTCCGAGGGGCGTATTCCGCTGCACCTTCCTGACAAAGATAGGGAGCGGTATTTGGAGTTTGTCCGAACTTATCATGATGCCAACGGCAACATTACCAAGGTGGCCAAGCTCCTGAACGTATCAAGACCCACCGTCTACTCATGGTGCAAAAGATTTGGCCTCAACTGATGTAAAAGGCGGTAAAGTTCCTTCTTCTAAAGTGTAAAGATTGGCCCATAGTCCTGTGAAACAGGGTTTGAAACTCCAGGATCAATCCATGGGAATTCAGAGTGTTGTGTTTGGATGAGGCATGCGGCATGTCTTTTGCACCTCACTGACGGTCGTTCTTGACCATTCGTCATCAAACCAGGCAAGAAAGCCAAAACCATCAAGACAAATGAGCCATGGTTCGTCGCGCCCATGGCGCCGGAAAGGAGGGTTTTCCATGTTAGAATTGAAGTTGGTGAACGGCCGGGCATTCATCCCAGACAGCGGTATCTTTGATCTGGAGGTTGGAGTCAATGCGGGAAAAATCGTTCTCTTGGGCAGCCCGGGGCAACTCCCAGGAGCCGAGAAGACCATCGACGCGAAGGGCAAACTGATCGTACCCGGTGTCATTGATCCTCATATTCACCTTGGGATCTTCAGCGACTTTGAAAAGGAGTGCGAATCAGAGACCCGTGCCGCCCTTGCCGGCGGTGTGACCACTGTCGGCGTCTTCATGGGTGGAGGAGAATCGTACCTGCCGATGCTCGGGAAGTTAATCGATACTGTAAGGAAGAAATCCTCCGTTGATCTTTTCTTTCATCTCAGCATCTTCACACCCCAGCAGATGGCCGAAATGGATAAATACTATCAAGAGTTCGGTGTCACCTCCTTCAAGTTCTATATGGCCGGGGTTAGGGGCGTGTTCCCGGGTGTAACCGACGGCTTCATCTACGAAGGTTTCAAAAAGATAGCCGCCATGGGAGACCGGGCAACGGCATGCATACACTGTGAGGATCAGTCCATGCTGGATGTCGCCTTTGAGAAAGTTTCCAAGGAGAAACCGAACGGCACACTGGCTGACTGGGCGGACACAGCTCCGAACATCGCTGAAGAGGAAGCCATCATGCGGGCCTATTACCTTGCTGAGAAGGCAAAAAACAGGCTCTACCTAGTACATATTTCAACAAAGGAGGGTGCGGATCGTTTTGCCGGGTTGTCCAAGCAGGGCACAGCCAGAGTTTTCGGCGAGACCACCTCAGCCTATCTCTCCGTCAGCAAGAACGATCCATGCGGGTTCCTGGGTAAAATGGTGCCTCCCCTGCGGGATCAGAAGGATATTGAAGGTCTCTGGGACCGGGTGAAAGATGGGACCATTTCTTCCTTCGGGACCGATAATGTCAGCATGAACCTGGCCGTTAAGCAGCCTGAAAAAGGGATGCTGGGAGCCATGCCCGGTTACCCCATCCTTCAAACCCACCTTGCAGCCCTGCTCACAGAGGGCTATCACAAAAGAAAAGTCCCCCTGGAGACGATTCTTACAAGGGCAACAGCCAATCCTGCCAAGATCTACGGTCTTTATCCCCAGAAGGGAACCATCAGCGCTGGCAGCGATGCTGACCTCGTTGTGCTCGACCTGGATAAAGAGTGGACGGTCAAAAGCAAGGATCTTTTTACTTACGGCGATTTCTCCCTGTTCGAGGGCAAGACCCTAAAAGGCTGGCCCTCTGCCGTAATAAAAAATGGTAAGGTTGCCTACCAAGACGGTAAGATTCTGGCTCAACCGGGAAGCGGGACCTACCTACGCCGGAAGCTTTGATGAGAAACGGTTCCTAAGGGAAGGTTATAACTTACAGAAGGATAACGCTGAAACAACACCGGTCTGGTGAAGAAAAGCGGTTGCTTTGTGTTTTGTTTTGCCTATACTTTTTGAATAGGGGAAAGCATGTACGAGATACGACTTCATGGAAGAGGCGGCCAAGGGGCAGTCTTGGCCGCCAAAATCCTCGCCAAGGCATTGGTAGAGGAAGGTAAATTCGTAAAGGCGATTCCTTCATTCGGTTTTGAAAGAAGGGGGGCGCCTGTGGCCGCATTCTTGAGGTACGACGACAAGGAAATCAGGCAGTCCACGAATATCTATAATCCCGACTGCATTGTCTGCATGGATCCCACCCTGCCTCGGGCAGTGGATATCTTTGCCGGCATGAACCCCAAAGGCGTTTGGGTCCAGGCAACCAAAAAGAACCTCGACGAGCTCAAGATACCGCAAACGGTATCCAAAGTCGGGCTTTGTGACGCTTTCGGAATTGCCCTCCAAGTCTTTGGCCGCACCATAACGAATTCCATCATCCTCGGCGCTCTTTCAAAGACCACGGGTATGGTCTCCATGGACAACCTCTGCAAGGCCATGGAGTCTGTGGCCTTCCGGGATGCGACATTGGACAAGAATATCCTGGCAATACGAAGAGGTTTCGAGGAAACCAAAGTCTATGACCTACAGAAATAGGAGGCGCTATGAGACAACAGGCGCGTAAACCTTTTAATCAATCCACCATTCCCAATGATCTTTGCCCGATAGCCACTGAATATGGCTCAATCAGGACCGGTGACTGGCGTGCGCAACGCCCGGTCGTGGACAGAGATAAATGTGTGAAGTGCGCCACCTGCTGGGTTTACTGCCCCACCCAGTGCATCGTGGAAAAAAGAAACTGGTTTGAGGCCAATCTGGAAATCTGCAAGGGCTGTGGCATTTGCGCTCAGGAATGTCCACATCATGCGATCATCATGGTTGAGGAGTTAGAGGATTAGGCTATGCCAAGAACGATTGTTTGTGACGGAAACGAAGCAGCGGCATGGGGAGTCTCTTTGGCCCGGCCTGACATGGTTGCGGTCTATCCCATCACGCCTCAGTCTTCCCTGGCCGAGTATATTTCACAGTTCGTAGCTGACGGCATCATCAAAGCGGACTTGATGGATGTGGAGGGAGAACACAGCGTGCTCTCTGTTCTCCAGGGAGCCTGCTTGGCCGGGGCTCGCACCTTCACGGCGAGCTGTGGGCAGGGACTCGCATTCATGTTTGAACCCTATTTCCGAACCCCTCCGCTGCGATTGCCCATTGTTATGTCCATCGTGACAAGGGATGGGATCACGCCCCAGTGTGTGTGGGGGGGGCAACAGGATGCGATGACGGTCCGGGAAGTGGGGTGGGTCCATATGTTCTGCGAAAATGCCCAGGAGATTCTGGACACGATCGTCATGGCGTACAAAATCGCGGAGCATCGGGATGTCATGCTGCCGGTAAACGTTAACCATGATGGAAACTACCTTTCCTATGGCGTGGAAAAGGTGGAATTACCGGACCAGGAGGAAGTGGACGCCTTTCTGGGCGAGAAGAACACAAATTGGCATGCGGCTCTCGACCCGGAACGGCCCATGGGAGTTGATCCCCTGACGGGTGGAGCCGGTGACCCGGGTCCGGCCTTCTTTGTGCGCTACCGCAAGGGCAGCTGCAAGGCTATGAAAAATGCACTGAGGGTCATCACCGATGTCCACCAGGAATGGGGAAAGCGTTTCGGCCGCTATCATGCGCCTTTGGTGGAAGAGTACCGGCTCGATGGTGCTCAATACGCGGTCGTGACCATCGGCGGCATGGCTGGCGCGGGGAAAGATGCGGTGGATCTGGCGCGGGATGCAGGCGAAAAAGTCGGGTTGATCAAGATCAAAACCTTTAGGCCTTTCCCGGTTGAGGCGCTGCGTCAAGCCATGTCCAAGGTAAAGGCTGTGGGCGTCGTCGATCGGTCGGTGAGCTTTGGCTGGGACTCTGGGCCGGTGTACCAGGAGCTATTGTCAGCCCAGTACTTCCTCAAGTCCCGAATTCCAGCCGTCAGCTTTATCGGTGGTCTTGCCGGGGCCGACATCACGGTGCAGGACTTCAATCGCGTTATTGAAACCACAGCAAAGGCCCTTCACGGAGAGGTCTTCTCAGAGCCGATCTGGTTAAACGAATAACATAGAGCGAGGAAGGGATCATGGATCAAAGCAAATACCTCATTGTCGGGAGCAGTCACGCGGGACTCTCCGCAATCGAGGCCATCCGAATACAAGATATGGAAGGGAGCATCACCCTGTTGAACCAGGAAGATTGCTTCCCCTATTCCCCAACCATCTTGCCCTATGTGGTTTCAGGGAAGGTGGATGCGAGCAATGTTTCTCTAGTGAATGAGCAAGATTTGGATCATTACAGGATCACTTTCAAGGGTGGTGCAAAAGCGGTGAAAGTGGATCCCACTTCCCACACCGTGACCCTCCAATCAGGAGAAACTTTGGGATATGAGAAACTGCTTCTTGCCACCGGCGCGGAGCCGACGCTGCCCCCCATTCCCGGGTTGCAAAATGCACGCTTTCATGTGCTCCGCACCCTTGGTCAGGCAAGGCAATTGCGCGATGCTGCCCAGACCGCCGGGTCCGCTATCGTCTTAGGGGCAGGACTGATCGGAATGCACGCTGCTGAAAATCTTGCCAAAGCCGGGCTCCGCGTCACCGTCGTAGAGGCGCTGCCTCAGGTATTGCCCGCCTATTTCGATGGTCAGGCGGCGGACTTGATACGAAAGATTTTTGCAGAACAGGGTGTCGATATTCTCACGGGAAGCGCCGTAACCCGGGTAGCCTCATCCAGCGGTGCCTGCGCCCTTTCTTTGGAATCCGGCCTCGATCTTTCAGCCGACCTGCTCGTCGTAGCAACAGGGGTCAAACCACGGGTATCCTACATATCGAACTCTGATATTCAGGTGGACCAAGGGATCCTGGTTAACGAGACCATGCGTACGAGCGCGAATGATGTTTGGGCCGCAGGAGACGTGGCCCAGGCCCGGAGCTTTTTTGAGCCATCAAAGGTCGTTCTGGGAACCCTGCCTACGGCCGTAGAGCAGGGAAGAACAGCGGGCCTCGACATGTTGGGTGATCCTGCACTGAAGCCTTACCCAGGCGGAATTCCGATGAACACCTATCGGTTTTTCGGTCATCGGTCCTTTTCGGTCGGTATGATCGGCGCAACAGAGCCGGCTGGAGACGTAGAGGTGGATCTCATGTTCTTGCCTGCCAGCCAGCAGTACCAAAAGCTCGTCTACCGCGACAACAAGCTGGTCGGGGTATCATGCATTAACAGTTCCCTCGATCCAGGGATCATGTACCAGCTGATCAAACGGCAGGAGGATTTGACCGAGGTCAAGAAACGCTTCAGCAGAGCTCCCCGCGAAATCGGTCGGCTTCTGATGTCCAGGAATTGGTGCTGAGCCTCTGTGTGGGCCTTCTCCAGTTCGTGTTAATGAAGTGTAAGGAGGGATAATACATTGGGTAAAGGATATCACACGATCGTGAGCCATCCGGAAAAATGTGATGGCTGCAAGAAATGCTTGGAGGCATGTTCCGAGTTCCACACGGGTGCCCAGGATCTCGTTCACTCGCGTATCCAGCTCGTCCCTGACAACGAAACGGCAGGGTTTGAACTGGTTCTCTGCCACCAGTGCGGTGAGCCCCGGTGCGCCATGAACTGCCCTGCCGCCGCTTTGTCCAAAGACGAGGAGACGGGGGTGGTGAAGTGGGACGAGAACAAATGCGTGGGCTGCCAGCTTTGTACGCTGACCTGCCCTTACGCGGGCATCACCTTCAACCCAGCCGCAGACCAGGTCATGAAGTGCGACTTCTGCGAGGGCGATCCGGCATGTGTTAAAGCGTGTCCGCGCGATGCTCTAGAACTTAAAACCGGAGCCGCCATCTTCAACAGCTGGGGGGATCTGGAAGATCTCTTTGTGCCTGGGATGTCTGCTTGCCTCGGCTGCAACTCGGAACTGCTCATCCGACACACGCTGCGTCGCGTGGGCCCGAACACCGTTGTCGCCACCCCGCCCGGTTGTATTGCCGGTGTGGGCTCAGTGGGGTATAACGGCCGCACCTGTACCAAGGTCCCCGTGTTTCATCCCCTTCTGACGAATACGGCTTCGATGCTTGCCGGTGCGAGGCGCTATTACAACCGTATCGGTCGGGATGTCACCATGCTCGCCTTTGCCGGCGATGGCGGCGCTGCAGACGTAGGGTTCCAGTCCCTCTCCGGTGCGGCCGAGCGGGGAGAGCAGATGATATACATTTGCGTGGATAACGAAGGCTATATGAATACCGGTGTCCAGAGATCCGGAACCACCCCGTACGGTGCTTGGACCTCGACAACCCCCGTGGGGACGGTATTGAGGGGGAAAACAAGGGATGCCAAACCCCTGCCTCTCCTCATGGTCATGCACCACTGCGAGTATGTGGCCACAGCCTCCCTCGCTTTCATGGAGGACTACTATGCCAAGCTGGACAAGGCAGTGAAGTACTCCAAGAGAGGAATGGCCTATATCCATGTCTTCTCCCCCTGCCCTACGGGGTGGCGTTTCTCTCCCAGCAATCTGATTGAGGTGTCGCGAAAAGCGGTGCAGACCAATATGGTTCCCCTCTGGGAGTATATCAACGACGAAGGCCAGATCCGGTTCACTCACCCTGTTGACGATCCCCTGCCGGTGGATGCATATCTTTCTCTCGCCGGCAAATACCGTCACCTGAGTGAAGAGCAGATCGCGCATATCCAGAGGACGGTCAACAATCAGATGAAGATCTTAAAAAGTTTTACGGGAGAAAGGCCTGAAATCACCGCTGCGGAGGTGGCGGCAAAACTCTCGGATATGAAGAAGCAAAGCCCCGCAGTCGATGCGTAGCCCCATGGCCACGTTGCCTATGGACGATGAACTTTAATCCATAACCTATTTCCGGACGAAAGCATTCTCTGCCCTCGTCCCCCAAAAGGTTTAACCATGATTCTTGAATATCAAAGGTGAGCTGATTTGGGGAGCGAGGGCTTTTTTTTGTGAATGAAATCAGGAAAAGGAGGAAGGCCCATGGATATTTCTCGGCTGTCCATTAGCCAGATCACGACCAACAACTGGGGCTTCGAGGAGGCTGTCAAAAACTACGCCTCCCGGGGCATCGGGAACATGGGTGTATGGATCGACAAGATAGGGGACCTGACAAATTCTGAAGTGAGACAGATCCTGAACGACTACGGGATGAGCGCTTTCAATCTGTGCTTCGCCGGCCTCTTTACCGGTGATACCCAAGAAAAGCGGGACTCCGCGGTTGAGACCACGAAAAAAACCCTCGAGATCGCCAAAGAGATTCGCGCGGGATTCCTCCTTATCGTGTCCGGGCCGACCTTGCCGCGCCGCCTTGAGGAGTCAAGGGGTCATGTGCGAAAGGCTCTCGAGAAGCTCGTCCCATTCGCCGAAAATATCGGCGCCAAAATGGCCCTCGAAGCCATTCACCCCATTGACATCAGCAGATGGTGCGTCATCGTGACAATGGCTCAGGCTTTGGGTATGGTGCGAGAGTTCTCCTCCCCGAGCCTTGGGGTGCTCCTGGATTTGTACAACAACTGGTGGGAGCCCGGGATCGAGGAGCTGATCGGAGAGCTGAGAGAGGATTTGCTGGGAGTCCACGTGGCCGACTGGAATCCTGAAACACTCAAAGTGGACAGCCGTCTACTGCCGGGTCAGGGAGTGATCCCCCTTGAAAG
>JAGUZM010000299.1 GCA_020060805.1 Deltaproteobacteria bacterium
GATGGCTGCCGGCCCTGATATGGATCCTGGGGGGCGCCCTTTTCATCGGCTGGGTTCAGGACTACTCGAGCGCCGTCGTGGCCATGCGAAATCAAGGCCTGTCTTTCGGGGGGTTGAGCCATAAGCTCGTCTCACCGAGGGCAAGGCTGATTCTCCTCTCTTTCATTTACTTCTACCTCCTCCTGATTGCCGGCGCCTTCGGCAACGTGGTGGTGAGCACAGCCATCTCCCTGAAAGCCGCACCTATGGCATGGCTCTTCATGACCATCGGAGGCATTCTGGCCGGCCAGATGATCTACCGTTGGAAAAAAGACATCATTCTGACGACCGTCGTCTGCGTTCTGATCGCCCTGGCAGGCATCGCCGTCGGGACGGCAATACCCTCGGACCAGATCGTCGGGCCCAACCTGGCCAACAGCCGCGTGCTCTGGGCGATCGCCGCGTTTGTCTTCTGCTATTTTGCGGCGGTGATGCCCATCTGGAAATTCGCCCTTCCCATCAACTATGTGGCCTCATACGTCGTGTTCCTGGGTCTCTTCTTCGGAATCATCGGGATCTTCATCCTCCATCCCAATTTCACGCTCCCCGCGTTCACGAACTTCAGCATCCGCATCGGCCCCATCTGGCCCATCATGTTCGTCACGATCGCATGCGGCGCCATTTCCGGCTGGCACAGCATCGTCTCGAGCTCGGGTACCGCCCGGCAGCTTGAGAATGAAATGGACGCAAGGCCTGTGGGCGGCGGCGTGATGTTCGTGGAGATGATGCTCGCCGTGTTCGCCCTGATCATCGCAGGGACGATATACGCCAGTCCTGCGGAATACGGGCAGGCGATTGCCAAGGGACCGGGCGGGATTTTCGCCGGGGGCGTGTCCAAGTTCCTGGGGGCCCTCGGGATGCCCGCCAACCTGGGCCGCGCTTACGGGAGCGTGATGATGATCGTCCTCGCCGTCACCATCATGCAGCTCGTCATCCGGTTCATGAGGGTGGCCACCTCGGAACTCCTGAGCGACATCAGCCCCGTATTCAGGAACCCCCACGTGGGAACCCTCATCGCCAGCATCCTCGGCATGATTCTCGTGCTCACCGGATGGTGGCAGTACCTCTGGGTCCTCTTCGGAGGAGCCAATCAACTGATGGCCTCTCTCGCCTTGCTCCTGGTCACGGCGTGGCTCATGTCCGAGGGGAAGCCTGCCAAGTGGACCCTGTTGCCCATGATCTTCATGTTCGTAACCACCATCGCCGCGCTGATCTTCACTTCCTACAACCTGCTCCAGAAGGTCTTCGCGGGCGCTGTCAAGGGTGAGGCCTTGGTGGGCAACACCCTGATGGGATTCGTCGGCTTCTTCCTCGTCATAGCGGCGCTGATTCTCGGGTACGAAGGCTTCAAAGCCCTCAACCGATACCGGGCTATGAAAGCGGAGGGGGCCCCTGCAAAAGCTTAGACATGCCGGGAGAAGGGATGTATGACGGACGAAGAAAAAAAGAAAGGCGGTCTTTTTCAGGCCATCAAGGAGTTTGTCTACGGGGTGGCAGCCCATGACTCGGCCCGGTTCGCGCTTAAATCCAGGGCGAGCATGGAGCACCTCTTCATCCTCATCACCATGGGGGACATGCTCGGGGTGCCCATCCTGCCCCCCTATTATTCCCTGAGGCTGCTGCCCTACGTCGTCCCTCAGATTTCCACGTGGAAGCGCCGGATGCTGAGGGAGAAGGATTTGACGGACGCCCTGGCCTAGAAAATTCGAAACCCGAAATTCGAAATCCGAAACAGATTCTGAATTCGAATTTTGGAATGCCAGGAACGGTTTCGACAAGGAGGATCCTTTTTCGAGCTCCTCGGGATTCTTCTCATTTGGGATTGTTTCGGATTTCGTGCTTCCTATTTCAGATTTCGTTCTCAGAAGGGGGTGGTTCACATTTCTCTCGCAAAGATTTTCGATCAGTATCCGGACCGGCGCTACATCATGTTCGGCGGAAAAGGAGGGCTCGGGAAAACGACCTTTTCTGCCGCCGCGGCATACTACCTTGCCAGGAAGGGAAAACGCGTCCTCGTCTTCTCCGTGGATCCCCAGGCTTCCCTGAGCGACATTTTCAAAAAAGACATTTTCGGAAAGGGCCCGACAGAGATCATGCCGAACCTCTATGCCCAGGAAATCGACGCAGACCGCCGGGTCAAGGAGTACCAGCAGGAGATCAGGCAGAAAATCCTCGACATGTATGGGATGGAGGAGATCCCCGAAGAGATCGAAAGCTACATCCAGGCGGCCGCTGCCGAGCCTGCCATGGAGGAGAGCGCCATATTCGACGAGGTGGTGGACATCGTCGTCAAAGGCGGCTACGACTACTACATCTACGACCTGGTGCCCCTCGGTCACGCCCTCTACTACCTCAGCATGGCCTCCGTCTACGACGCCTGGATTGACAAGATCACGGGCCTCAGGCAACAGATGCGGGAGTATGACCAGGTCGCGGCCGTGATTCGCCGGGATAAAGAGCTCGACGAGGATGCCATCCTCAACGAACTCCTCTACATCAAGGAAAGAATCAACAAGTCTTCGGGCATCCTGACGGACAAGAAGAAGACCGCCTTCTTCTTCGTGGTCACTGCCGAGGAGATGATCATCAACGACACCATCAAGGCGGCGGATCTGTTTGCCAAGTTCGACGTGCCCCTGAGCGGCTACATCGTCAACCGCGTCCTGCCGGAAGAGCTCAGAGACCAGAATATCCCCGAGTACCTGAGAAACCGTCTGGAGATGCAGGGCCGCTACTTGAAAAAGATCAGCGAGGTTTTCAAAGGCGAGATTCTTGCCTCCGTGCCCGAGATGGAGCGGGATATCACGGGGCTTCCGATGATCGAAAAAATAGCCACGGCCATGTTCGGCCAACTGGGATGATGGATGAAGGAGTTCATGATGGATGAGATCACCGTGAGCATGACCCAGTACATGAAAGACCACCCCGAACTCAAATACATCTTCTTCGGCGGCAAGGGCGGGGTGGGAAAGACGGTCATGGCCGGCGCTGCAGCCCTCTGGGCTGCCAAGGAGGGGCGAAAGACCCTCCTCGCCTCCACGAACCCGGTGCACAGCCTTTCCAACATGCTGGAGCAGGATGTGTTCGGAAAGCCTGCGACCGTGTGCGACGAGGCGAACTGCTATGCCTTTGAGATTGACACAAAGGACACCATCGACCGGTCGAAACAGGAAATACGGGAAAAGATCAACTGGTTTCTCAAGTTCGCCGACATCACTACCAAGGCGGATGAATTCATCGAATCAGCCACCATGAACCCAGCCTTCGAAGAGTCGGCCATGTTTGAGAACATGACCGAGCTCATGTTCAAAGACGAGTACGATTTCTACGTCTTCGACACTGCGCCCACGGCGAATGCGAGGCGGCTCCTGGGCATGTCCAAGGTCTATTCCCTCTGGGTGGAGAAAATGCTGAAGAGCAGGACGGAAGCCAGGTCCCTGAGGGAGGTTCTCTCCTTTACCAAGAAAAAAGAAGAGGACCCCCTCCTCGACTACCTTCTCGGTTTCAAGGATCGCATGGCAAAGGCCCAGAGCCTGCTCACGGACGACCGGCTCACGGCCTTCTTTTTCGTCACCCTCCCCGAGAGCCTCCCCATCGCCGTCATCACGCGGTTCATCAACTGGTTCCACGATTTCGGGATACCCGTGGGCGGCGTGGTGGTCAACGGCCTGATACAGAAGGATCAGGTGGGCGACGATGCGGTGGCGTTCGTGCGCAACCGGGTCCGGATGCAGGACGAACACATGCAGGAGATCTGGAAAATATTCGGCGACCGGGTGCGATCGATTGTGCCCCTGTTCGAAACAGAGATCAAGGGCGGCAAAATGCTCGGTCGCCTGGTGGAGCATCTTTTTGTGGCATGATGCTTATGGTGCCTTCTGGGGTGATACCCCCGTCTTGACGAGGGCGGCCATAAGGGATCCCAGCGCAGGCACGAGGGCGAGGACCCAGAACGCGCCGTAAAGCCCTATCCAATCCGCGATCCACCCTGAAACCGCCGTACCCAATCCCCCCATGCCAAAACCCAGGCCCAGGGTGAGCCCGGAAGCCAGGCCGAGATATCTCGGCAGCAATTCCTGGGCGAGGACGATGGTCACTGAAAATGACGCGAGCAACGCTACCCCGGCTGCGCCGGCCAAAACCCAGAGCCATGGGCCTTTGCTGAGGATCATCAAGGAGGCGAAAACAGGATACACGAGCATCGATACGATGATGACGGCCTTGCGGCCCACCCTGTCCGACAGATGGCCGCCGTAGAGCCCTGCCGCAGCGCCGCCGGCGAGAAACAGGCTCAGGATGAGGCTTCCTGTTCTGAGCTCCACGCCCTGACCCTGGAGGAACATGGGAAGATAGGTGATAAAGCTCATGTAAACCCATGCCCTGAGCGTCACAATGAGACAGACGAGAACCAGTGAACCCCAGAGGACAGGAGGCGCTTCGGTCTCAGGCTCTTTTCCCGGGACCATCCGGTAAGGAGACTCCCTTTTCAGGAAATCCCCGGGGTAGAAGAGGATCGTAAAGGTGAGGACGATCGCCGGCAGGACAAGCCCCACCGTGGCATGGATGCCGAGCCCCAGGACGAGCAAGCTTCCGACGATGGGACCCAGGGCAAAACCGAGATTGCCCCCCGTGGAAAACACCGCGGTCCCGAAACCCTTCCTCCTCCCGCTCACCAGGGATACGACCATCATCGCTCGCGGATGGAACGCTGCCGTGCCAAAGCCCGCGAACCCGACCAGGATAACGACGAGGGCATAATGCGGCGCCCACCCGAGAAGGCCCATGCAGATCGATGTCCAGAGGATGCCCCAGGGCACAAACCACCCGGTGCGCAAGCGGTCGGCAATGTAACCGAAAAAGGGCTGAATAACGGAGGAGGTGATGTTGAGGACGCCCACGACCAGGCCGACCTGGAAGTAACTGAGCTCCATGAGCTCCTTCAGTTTCGTCAACACCACCGGAAGGATACCCTGAGAGGCATCAACCCAGACATGACCGAAAAACATGAGTAACAGGGGGGCTTTTTCCATGACGCCGAACGGGTTCTCCCTTTCGCGCTCACAAAAAAGGGATGTTCCCATCCCTGTAGGATTCACCTTAATAAATCATTTCCCTGCACCCTAGACAGAACAAGCCATTTTTGCAACTGAATTCCACCCATGCTTCGACCGTGCAGGAGGCGATCGAGCAGGTCGCGGCGGAAATGCCCCGGGCCGATGTGGCCATTTTCCCCTCAGGAGGAAATATCATTCCCGCCGTGCCGTAACGATCAGGGAATTCACTTTTTCTTGAAAAGAGCTTCGAGAGCTTGCTTGGCCTCTTTGACCCTGTCGGAACTTCTCCTCTCTGCTTTGGACCCTCTCAGGACGAAGTAATCGCAGAGATTCGATCTCTCCTTGTCGATGATTCGCTGGGCCAGGACCTCACGGCAGGCATTGTAGGCATTGCGGTCATAGAACCTGCACTGTTTACAGCATCGAAGATCACGCTGACAGTGAGGGCATGTGTCTTTTCTCCCAATCGGTCCCGCAACGTTCAGACTCCCGCGGCAAAAAGCGCAACTCATGGTATCTTTATCTTTGATCAACCGATTACCCCTCCTTGTGCCCATGAAGCCTTGCATGGTTTTTGTACTCCAGGAAATATCACACCCGTAGCGCAGAGAAATCACGCCCCAGCGACGCGCCCGATCCATGATGGGTCAGGAAATTTTCGTCAAAGCGATTTGTCATGCAGAGACCGGTCGTTCTGAAATCCTTCGCCTTACGTTTCCCCTGAGGGGGAGGAAGCTGTGGAAGAGTCCATGGTTAGCCCCTTCAAGGCTCAGCCGCATCGCTGCACGGCAAGAGGAAAGAGGCGTTCCGGATATTAGGCTGGAAAGAAAAAGGAATTCGCGCACAACCCAGAGCAAAAATGATTGAAGTGTTTCGCTGGGCGGTCTCTGTTGAAAATGGAGCTCCACAGGCACAGCCTGTGGTACCTCCATGAAATACCCTCCTTCGCCAAGGCTTCGGAGGGTTATCCGCCTGCCGCGAAATCCGCCGAAGCGGTATTATCTGTGCACAGAGTCACTTTGGGTGCTGCTCACGGATTCATCCAAAAGCTAAACTCGGTGTCTTCTGCGTAGGCGGATAAAGACGCAAATCTATTTATCAGTTCAAAGTCGGCTGGTCAACAAAAAACGAAGAATCAAATGCTTTTGTATCAGCCGTCTCTTGCGACGATGTGATCCTTTGACCAGCGAATCAAGGCATCAAAAGTTGTCCCTTTCGGGAAAAACTCATGAACCCCCATCGCTTTTATCCTGGGGATGTCCTCTGCTTCCAGGAATCCGCCAGCGGTTACGGTGATGGATTCCATCCCTTCTCTGGACAGGATGCTCAAGATTTCCTCGAAGGCCCGAATGTCCGCTCCGGGCAGAGTCGTGATGCCGATATGATCCACCGATTCCTGAAGCGCTGACTTGACGATGGCCTCCGGGTCCTGAAGTTCCGTGTAGACCACCTCGAAGCCGGCGTCCCCAAAAGCCTTGGCCAGGTTGAGGAGCGACTCCTTGTACCCTTCCCCCAGTCGGCCCAATAGAATCCTCGCCTTTCTCACGGCCATAGGTTGCCTTCCTTCAATTTGTAACCTCTGTTACTGACGGGCGTCATGTTCCCTGCACCGTGCACCTTGTACCCTGCACCTTGTGTCTGGCACCTCAAAGGGAATTTCCTCCGGCTTTTAACAAATGTTTTACATTCATCCCAGAGAAATGTAAATTGGCTTATTCTGTCATCACTCTTGGAGGTTGCCGTTGTCCGGGGAACAGCCGGTTGCCGCCATCGTCCTAGCTGCTGGCAGGGGAAGCCGCATGGAGGGGTACGGGGGCAATAAAACCCTTCTTCCCCTCATTCCTTCCGGGACCCCTTTCCAGGGAACCCGTCCCATGTTGACCCACATCCTCCACAGCCTGCCCCGGGGCCCGAAAGCCGTTGTCGTTCATCACGGCAAAGGGGATGTCATGGAGGCGACCCGCTCTGCGGACGTCACTTACTACGAGCAGCCCGTCCTCAACGGGAC
The DNA here is from genome assembly GCA_020060805.1 of Deltaproteobacteria bacterium. Taxonomy (GTDB): domain Bacteria; phylum Desulfobacterota; class DSM-4660; order Desulfatiglandales; family HGW-15; genus JAHECH01. The sequence goes on from JAGUZM010000299.1 coordinate 7,102, forward strand.
CGGGGGTGCTCTTTTCGCGGCGAGGCCCTTTGTCGAGGAGAAGGCCAGTGAGAGGGTGATCATCACCATGGGGGACGTGCCCCTCGTCAAACCTTCCACCTATGACCATCTCGTTTCACAGCTGGATTCCAGCCATTTCGCCGTCCTGGGTTTCGAGCCCGCGGACAGGAAGCAGTACGGGCTTCTTGAGATCCACGGCGATGAGGTGGCAAGAATCGTGGAGTGGAAATACTGGAAGACCTATCCCAAGACTCGACTGGGTCAGCTCAGGATATGCAATTCGGGGATCTACGCGGCCCGCAGGCACGACTTGATCCCCTACCTGTCCGTTCTCGAAAAAAGGCCTCACACGGTTCGCAAGGAGCGAGAAGGAAAAACGGTTGAGGTCCAGGAGTTCTTTTTGACCGACCTGGTGGAGCTGATGCACGGCGACGGGCTGAGGGTCACCTGTGTGGTTGCCGAAAGCGAAGACGAGGTCATGGGGGTGGATGATGTCGCCTCCTTGACCAAGGCTCAGGAGATCTTCAAAGCCACTGCCGCGACCGCGGCACGCTGATGCCCCGGTCGTATCGCGGTCGCGGGGTATCGCCTCTTCTGTCATGAGGCTGTCCGGCCTTGGGCCGGATCGAATTTCAAAGGGCGGGCGAATGTCGAACGGAGGTGCGTATGGCTAAAGCGTCATTGGGAGAGCGGATCTGGTACAAACACTGGCCTTCACAGGTTCCCAAGTGCCTGGATTATCCGGACTGTACCCTTGCGGAGTTTCTGAGAGAGTCTGCGGCAAAGCACGGGTCCAAGCCGGCGATCTATTTTCTGGATGCCCAGGTGACCTACCAGGAGCTCTGGGATATGGTCCAGCGCCTTGCCACCGGCCTCGCGGAGCTGGGTTTGAAGAAGAACGACGTATGCGCCCTCATGCTGCCCAACTCCATCCAGTTCGTCGTCTCCTACTATGCGTGCCAGCTCATCGGGGTGACGGTCACGGCAATCAACCCCACGTACAAGGCCCTCGAAATCCAGCACCAGCTGAAGGATTCCGGAGCCAAGGCGCTGATCGTGCTTGACGCCGTGTTCGCAGAGGCGAAGGACGGCGTCACGGGCACCAGGGTGAGCACGATCATCGGGACGAATGTCGTGGACCTCTGCCGTTTTTCATCCCTCAAGGTCTTCCTGGGAAAGCTCCTGAAGAAGATCCCCGTGGGCGAGTTGCCCCCGGACGCTTTGAAGTTGACGGATCTTCTCAAGAAACCGCCCCACATGCCCCAGGCCAGGATAGACCCCGAGGACATCGCCGTGCTCCAGTACACGGGCGGCACCACGGGCTTGCCCAAAGGAGCGATGCTCACCCATCGCAACGTGGTCGCCAATGCCGTCATGTGTGATGCGTGGCTGTGGAAGAAAGAGCCGAGCATGGGGATTGTCGGCGTGTTGCCCCTTTTCCATTCTTTCGCCATGACCACGGTGATGAACACCGCCATCCGTATCGGAGGGTTTCAGCTCCTCTTCCCGAGACCGCCGACAGACATGGCTGAGCTTTTCGCCGCCATCCAGAAATACTCGGCCAAAGGGGGGCTCATCATGCCCGGCGTCGCAGTCCTTTTCAGCAAGATCAACACCCACCCCAGAGTGAAGAACTATGACCTGAGGGGCCTCAAGATGGCGGTGTCCGGCGCCGGGCCTCTGCCCCTGGAGGTCCAGAACAAGTTCGAGGAAATCACCGGCTCCATCATCGTGGAAGGATACGGCCTGAGCGAGGCAACCCCTGTGACCCATGCCAACCCTATCTACGGTCGCCGCAAACTGGGAACCATCGGGCTCCCCTACCCCGATACGGATATCAAGATCATGGACAAAGAGACCAGGACCAAGGAGCTTCCTCCCCTGCCCTTCGCTGTTTCCGAAGCGGGCGGCCTGACCAAGGAGCAGTCCGAGGAAGCGGCAGGGTACACCGGCGAGCTGGTGATCCGTGGACCCCAGGTCATGAGGGGTTACCTGAACAGGCCCGAGGAGAGCGCCGCCGCGATTCGGGATGGCTGGCTCTATACGGGGGATATCGCCTGCATCGACGCCGACGGCTATACCATCATCCGGGACCGCATCAAGGATATGATCAAGTTCAAGGGCTACGCCATCTTTCCTGCGGAGGTCGAGGACCTGCTCCACAAGCACCCGGATGTCCGGGGCGCTGCGGTCATCGGTATACCCCAGGAGAAAGTGGGAGAGGTGGTGAAGGCGTTCATCGTTCTTGACCCGAAAAAAAAGGGCGCGGTCACGGCCGAGCAAATCCAGGAATGGGCCAAAGACAAAATGGCCCTTTACAAGATTCCATCCATCATCGAGTTCCGGGACGAACTCCCCACCACCCTGGTGGGCAAGATTTTGCGGCGGGTCCTGAAGCAGGAGGAAATGGCCAAAGCGAAGAAATGAGAATAGGTTTACGGGGATGAGGGAGCGTGGCGTGCTAGGATCGCGGGACAATGAGCGGGATGGCGGCCGGCACCATGTCGATTGTCGCGGGGAGCTCTCCGGGCTGCTCCCCGTCCACGTCCAGGAGAACCTTCCCCTCTGAATCGGCCTCAATCCTTGTGCAGGAGACGGCCTGCACCTCCTTCACCTCGAATATCCTTCCATTGTAAAGCTTCGGCAGATGCCAGAAGACCTGGGGAACGCTCAGGTCTCCCACCACGGTAACGTTCAAAAGCCCGTCGTAGGCGCTCGCACCCGGAGCGATCCACATGCCCCCTCCGTGGTACTGGCCGTTCGCCACGGCAACATTCAAGGCCATGACGCTCGTCTCCTGCTTCTCGTCGAACCTCATCTTGATTCTCTTCTTCTGATGGTTCAGGACGGAGACGAGGGTGGCCCAGATAAAAGAAGCAAAACCGCCGAACCTCTTTGTGGTCCTGTTCACCCTTTCAACGACTTCTCCCCCGAGACCGAAGCTCGTCACGTTGTGGAAATACCGCCTCGTCCGCCGGCCGCTGTGATCCTGGAACGTGAGTCGTCCCAGGTCCAGAGGCTCGACACGACCCTCGACGATCACCTGGATCGCTTTTTCCACATCCTTCGGGATGGGAATGGTCTTGATGAGATCGCACCCTGTGCCGTTCGGGATCAGGCCCAGTCTCGTTCCCCGGCGGATGGGACGGTCTTCCTCGAAAAAGCCGTTCACCACCTCGTTGAGGGTTCCGTCCCCTCCGACACAGACGATCAGGTCCGCACCGTTTTGAAGGGCACCCCTGGTCAACCCGGTCGCTTCACCCGGGCCTCCGGTAAGGTGAAAGGAGAACGGCTTGAAGCGGTCTTCCGCGATGGTCTTGATCAACGGCCACTGCGCAGCCACCGAACCCCTGCCCGCGCTCGGGTTGACGATGAAGGATGTTCTCTCTTGACCCATACTCAGGAAAGGCCCTCGACGATAGCCGTTAGGGTGAGCGCCCTTCTATCTTCTTGCCGCGAATGGCGCCCGGGTTTTCTCAAAGCCTTCTGAGACCACCTCACCGGGAAGGGGCCGGGGGAAATACCCACAGGCATTACTTGGATTTCAAAGGAGAGCCTTCAGCCAGCTGAAGGCCGATTTCCAGGGCTTTCTGGTTCATTTCCAGGAATCCGGGCGGGATCTTGCCGCCCAGAACCTTCATGATGGATTCGGTGCTCACGACATGGGTGAGGCCGATCATGGCCCCCAGCACACATATGTTGAAGACCACGGGTTTGCCGATTTCATCCATCACCTTCTTGTACATGCCGAGCCCCAGTTGCCGTGCGTCCACTTTCCTTTCCAGTTTGACGAAGTGGCTGTCGGTCAGGAGCAAGCCTCCGGGCCGGATCGTTCCGGAGTACTTGTTGTAGGCCTCCTGGGTGAGGCATATGAGTACATTGGGCTGATTGACTTTCGGGAAACGGATCGCCCTGTCCGAAATGATCACATCCGCCCGGGTCGCACCGCCGCGCGCTTCAGGGCCGTAGCTCTGGGATTGAACGGCATTCAGCCCCTCGTGCAGGGCTGCCGCCTCTGCCAGGATGATCGAGGCGGTGACCACCCCCTGTCCCCCTGAGCCGGAAAAAACGATTCGGTATCTCTCCATCAGCTTTGCTGCCCCTCTTTCGCCCTGGCCACGATCTTTTCGTATTCTTCGCAGTATTCCGGCCTCTTTTCCTGGACGAAAATTCCTCTCTCGATCAGGGACGGGTCTTTCTGCTTCTTCTCCGAGCCGATGGGGGTCGTGTGGTCTTTGTACCAGTTCAGCATGTCCACCGCGTCCCCCAGCCTGTTTTTTCTCCCGAAGTAAGTGGGGCATTGGGTGAGGATCTCCACGACGGAAAAACCCCTGTGCCGGATGGCTTTCTCGATGATCTCCTTCATGCCCGCCGCATGATAGGTGGTCGTGCGCGCCACGAACGAGGCCCCTGCCGCTTTTGCCAGCTCCACGGTATCAAAGGCCTCATAGATGTTCCCGAAAGGTGCGGTCGTTGCGATGGCGCCGTACCCTGAAAGAGGCGAGAACTGCCCGCCCGTCATGCCGTAGATGCTGTTGTTCATGATGATCGCCGTCATGTCGATGTTGCGCCGGGCAGCGTGGATGAAATGGTTTCCTCCAATGGCCAGGGCGTCACCGTCGCCCATCGGTACGATGAGGGTCAGCTCCGGTCGTGCCAGTTTGACCCCGGCGGCAAACGCCAGGGCCCTTCCGTGAAGGGTGTGGAGGGTGTGGAAATCCAGGTAGCCGGAGATTCGCGACGAGCAGCCGATTCCGGTGACCATCACGATGTCGTTTTTCTTGATGCCCAGGGATGCGATCGCCCGGATCAGGTTGTTCATGATGATCCCGTGCCCGCACCCGGGGCACCATATGTGGGGCATGAACCTTTCCCGGAGGTATTCCTTCACTGATGCAACCATCGAATCAAACTCCCTTGGCCTGGATGACCCGGAGGATGTTGCGAATATCCGTGGGGCTGATAAAGGTCCCGTCAATCCTGTTGGCCAGAAAGATCTTGCTCGGGTCTTCGACCGCTTTTTTCACTTCCTGAAGAATCTGGCCCATGTTCATCTCCACGACCACCACGTACTTCGCCTTTTCGCACACTTCGGTCACCGCGGTGGCAGGGAAGGGCCAAAGGGTTTGCAGCTCCAGCAATCCCAGCCTCTCTCCTCTTGCCCTCCTGTTCTCGACCACGTGGAGGGCGGACCTGGCAGCCGAGCCGTACGAGATCAGGACGGTCTCCGCATCGGCCAGGAAGAACTCCTTCAGCCGGGTGATCATGTGGGTGTGCTGTTCGATTTTATCCACCAGGTGTCGCATCAGCCCGTAGGCGATCTGGGGGTTGTCCGAAGGAAACCCCCACATGTCGTGCATCAGCCCCGTGACATTGTAGCGGTGAACGCCGCCGAAATCCGACATGGGCAGCCGGCCGTCTTCCCTCGGTAGGTAGGGGTGGTAGTCGGTCCCCTCTCTCACCGAGGTCCGGAGCCTCTGAACGAGAGGAATCTCGCCCGGCTCCGGCACCACGAGCTTTTCCCTCATGTGACCGATGACCTCATCGAAAAGAAGAATGACCGGCGTGCGGTAGGTCTCGGAAAGGTTGAAAGCCTCCACGGTGATGCCAAAGAGGTCTTGGTGGTTGGATGCGGTCAGGGCGATGATGGCGTGGTCTCCGTGCGTCCCCCAGCGCGCCTGCATCACGTCCGCCTGGCTGACCCTGGTCGGCATTCCGGTCGACGGCCCGCCCCGCATCACGTTGACCACGACGCACGGCACCTCGGCCATGATGGCATAACCAATCGCTTCCTGCTTGAGGGAGAAGCCCGGGCCGCTGGTGGCGGTCATGGACTTGAGCCCTGTCAGGGATGCGCCGACAATGGCGCACATGGAAGCGATTTCATCTTCCATCTGGATGAATTTGCCCCCTTTCCGGGGAAGGCGCTCGGACAGGAGCTCGGCGATTTCCGTGGACGGGGTAATGGGGTAACCGGCAAAGAAATCGAGGCCTGCGTAGAGGGCAGCTTCCACGCAGGCCTCGTTTCCTTGGACGAAGAGGGTTTTTTTATCCATGCTTTTCCGCTTTCTTGATCGTCGGCTCTTGCCCGCTCTCCGATGTCTTCACCTCGACGGCTATGTCAGGACAGCGAAGCTCGCACAACCCGCAGGCATTGCAATCCTCGAGTCGCTTGATCACCGCTTTCTCGTGTTCATCCAGCTCAAGGACCTCCTTGGGGCAGAAGGCAACGCAAATCCCGCAGCCCTTGCACAGATCTCTGCTGATTTCAAGGCTGACGTCCTTCTTTAACGAGCCCTCTTTGGATGGCTTTTTCACGAATCCCTTCGTCTCCCGCCGGCCGCGCTTATCAGGCCCAGCCTATTCTCCCGGGGCGGAGCTCACGGCCTCCACCGTGAACTCGCTTAAATTCTCGGGGAGTTCTTCGAAAATCACCATAAAAGGAACAGCCACCTGCGGTTTGATGTTCGTATTCATGTTGCCTTTCCCAGGCTTGTTCCTCATGGCCTGGCTGATCCGCTCCACGGTCAGTTCTTTGATCTCGTTATCCGTGAAGGTGTTCCCTGCATAGGCGAGTTTCGTCTTCACAACCTTGCCCTTGTCATCCAGAATAGATCCTTTGATGAGAATAGAACTCCTGCTCCCCGAGTAGTTGTTGACGACCATGCCTTTGATGATGAAGAGCTGGCCTGCGCTGCTCGACTGTGCAAAATTGCCGGTGATCGCCCTGAAAGAGAGGCGCCTGACCCCCGGATCTTTGGGGTCAGGTTTGTCAGCGACCTTCAGGAACGGCAGGTACTGGACAAGGGATTCCGGAATGTACCGGGGGGCGAAGAAATAGACGGCCGCCCCTCCACCCAGAAGCAGCAGAATCACGATCAGGATCACGGGCAGGACCGCCGATCTTCCATGCTTCTTGATCGCCGGAGGCCTGGCTGCCTTTTGCGGCTTCGCAGGGATCGCCTCCTTCGCCTTGCCCTTCCCAACCTGTGCCGGCCGCGAAACCCGCTCCAGCCCTTTCTCAAGGCCGGCCTTTTCCCTCTCCCTTTCTCTCCCAGGCCTCTGTAACGCCTCTTTCAAAGGGGAAGCTTCAGGCTCCTCTGCAAAGGCCTCGTTAAGATCCATGTAGATCGGGCCGCCTTGCTCTTCCATCTCCAGGCCAGAGCCGGGAGGGGTCTCGACGGTCGCTTCCGGCTCGAACCCCTCAATCTCCATGAGTTCGGGTTCTTCGGGACTCTTTTCCGCAGGGTATGCCTTGAAAACATGTTTGCATTGAGAGCATCTGAGCTTTGTTCCTTCATCCCTGAGGAGTCCCTCATCCAGGTTGAACTTGGCCCCGCACCTTTCGCATTCAATGATCATGGATATCCTCCTTCCCGGGTTCAGAGGCTTCTCTCATTTCAACACGCAGATGTCCGGCAAGTACCTGTATTTTTCGTCGTAATCCAGGCCGAAACCCACGAGGAAACCCTCGTTCACCTTGAAACCGCAGTAATCGATCGATATCGTCTTTTCCCGCCTCTCTGCCTTGTCGATCAAAGCGCAGATCTTCAGGGAAGCCGGTCCCTTGGATTCAAGGTGCTCGACGATGTGGGCCAGAGTCAGGCCTGTATCCACGATATCCTCGATCAGGATGACATCTTCCCCCTTGAGGGCTAACTCCACATCCTTGAGGAGCCGGATGGCTCCGCTCGACGTCATGCTGGAGCCGTAGCTGGCCGCCCTGATGAAATCCATCCTGGTGGGAACCGTGAGTCTCCTCACCAGTTCCGTGAAGAAAAAAATGACGCCGTTCAAAATGCCGATGAGGACCGGTTCCTTGTTGGAATAATCGGATGAGATCTTCAGCGACAGTTCCTCGATCTTTCCGATGATCTCGTCGTGGGGTATGAGAACGTCTCTCCTCATGGAGTCCTTTTCAGCCTCTGCCGCATGAGCGCTGTGATGCCCTGGTGAATAGTCGGCTATGGCTTTTTTCCGTCATTTCGGCGCAAGTTTCGGACTTTGATCAAGGGTTCACCGGAGTAACGACTTCTTGCGAGACTGCCAATTGTAACTGAATAAAATAGATTTATACCAACAACCGATAATTAACGTTCAATATAGCATATTGAATAAGCCTTCCCCTGTCAACATTATAAAGCAATGCCGTCAATCTTCTCTCAGGAACGGGAGCTTTTCTCCCTTCCTGTAAGCCAGGGCCATGCAGGAAGCTATCAAGGCGCCGCTTTCATCGGTCACCCTGATATCATAAGTGCCCGTCTTCCTGGAGCGATGCACCTCCTTTGATTCTGCCCGCAGGGTTCCATTTTTGGCCGGAGGCCGGTGGTAGGTCACGGTTACGCTGAGGGCGACCGCGATGGTCCCGTGAGAATTGCACGAGACCTGAAACGCTTCATCGATGACAGAGAAGATCGCGCCGCCATGGGTCATATCAAAGATGTTCGCCAGGTCATCTCCGGGCGCCATTTCAACGATCGCATGTCCCGGCTCCACGAGGACCAACTTCATACCCAATTTCCTCGCGTAACGCTCCTTTTCCACTTGGCTCTTGATCGCGGAAAACACTTTGTCATCCATGGCAGGCTCCTGATCAAGTAATTAAGTGAAGCAAATGTCTCCGATTTTTGATGACTGTTACCAGAGAATCGGGCAGGAATCAATCGGTTCTTCAACAGCCGTTCCAGGGCTGGCAGTCCTTGTCCACTTGGCCTAAAATCCTTCTTCGTTGACGGAAGTACTTCATTAGCCTATAATTTTAGCAATAGCAGGGCAGGGTTGCCATGGATATTCTCGCAAAAGTCTACCGCAAGAACGATTCCATCGTCTTCAGGAAGATCGGGGATGAGTTCGTTCTCGTTCCCATCCGGAAGAATGTGGGCGACCTCGACAGTATTTACACCCTCAATGAAACCGCGGCCCGCATCTGGGAACTCATCGATGGGAACAGGAGCCTCCGGGAGATCAAGCTTGCGATGGTCCGAGAGTACGACGTCACACCCGCTGAAGCGGAAGAAGATCTCGTCGAGCATCTGCGGCAACTGGAAGCGGTCAAGGCGGTTTTCGCGAGGTGAGACCATGGAATGCCCGCAAATACCGGAAATCCCCCATACGCAGCTTGGTGAGCCTTTCTATCAGCAAGTTTATGAAAAGAGAATTCCCGTGAACGGCTCGATTGAGCTTACGTTTCGCTGCAACCTCCGGTGCGTCCAGTGCTACTGCAACCTGCCACCCAACGACCCGAAGGCCATTGAAGGGGAAATGAAGACCGATGAGATCTTCAGGATCCTGGATCAAATCGCAGAAGCAGGATGCCTCTGGTTTCTGATGACCGGAGGTGAGCCGCTTCTTCGCCAGGATACCCTGGAAATCCTCATCCACGCGAAGAAAAATGGACTCATCGTCTCTCTGTTTACGAACGCGACCCTGGTGACACCGGATTTCGCCGATCGCCTGGCAGAGTGGCAGCCTCAATCCGTGGAAATAAGCCTCTATGGCGC
>JAGUZM010000007.1 GCA_020060805.1 Deltaproteobacteria bacterium
AGATCTGCGACAATCGGAAGGAAGCATTAGACGAATTTTCAAAGAAATATCCTAAAATACGAACTACCGACTCGTACCAATCCGTACTCGCTGATCCCACCATCGATGCCGTAGCCATAGCAAGTCCTGCTGAAATGCACTATGAGATGGTGAGGGAGGGGCTCCTGGCGGATAAGCATGTTTTTGTCGAGAAGCCCTTGGCCCTTCAAAAGGAGAAGGGAAGGGAACTTCACGAGTTGGCCGGCGAGAGAAAAAGGATCCTCATGGTGGGCCATCTCCTTCAGTACCATCCTGCGGTGGTGAAACTCAAGCAACTCGTCTCTGACGGAGACCTCGGGAAGGTCCAATACATTTATTCCAATCGATTGAACCTGGGGAAAATAAGAAGGGAAGAAAATATACTCTGGAGCTTTGCGCCCCACGACATTTCTGTGATCCTCTCCTTAGCGGGTGAGATGCCGGAGCACGTGACAAGCGTGGGCGCCAATTACCTCCACCAGAAAGTTGCAGATGTCACACTCAGTACGCTATCTTTTCCGTCGGGTATCAGGGCGCACATCTTCGTCAGCTGGCTTCACCCGTATAAGGAGCAGCGATTGGTGGTCGTTGGAGACCGGAAGATGGCTCTCTTCAATGACGTGGAGCCTGAAGATAAACTTCTCCTGTACCCTCACAGGATCGAGTGGAAAGACCACATCCCTGTGCCGGACAAGAAAGAAGCGGAAAAAGTGCCCCTGGAAAAGAAAGAGCCCCTCAGGGAAGAATGCCAGCACTTTATTGACTGCATCGATCAAAGCCTGAAACCCAAGACTGACGGTGAAGAGGCCCTTAGAGTCCTCGAAGTGCTCCAGGCCTGCCAGAAGTCGCTGGAACAGGAAGGAAAGATTCAAGAGATCGGAAAAGCATCGCGGCGAAGCGAGCGATCCGATGTGTTTATTCATGAGACGGCCGTGGTCGATCCTGACTGCGACATACGAGGCGGCACGAAGATCTGGCATTTTACCCACATCATCAGCGGAAGCAAAATAGGCCGAAACTGCAACATCGGCCAGAACGTGATGATCGGGCCGGATGTCACGCTCGGGGACGGCTGCAAGGTTCAAAACAATGTTTCCATCTACAAAGGGGTGACTCTGGAAGATGAGGTGTTCTGCGGCCCTTCGATGGTGTTCACCAATGTGTATAATCCCCGGAGCGCGATTCGCAGGATGGATGAGATTCGTCCCACTCTAGTGAAAAAAGGGGCGACCCTGGGTGCCAACTCCACGATTGTGTGCGGACACAACATCGGGCGTTACGCCTTTGTCGCAGCTGGAGCCGTAGTCATCAACGATATCCCGGATTTCGCTCTGGCAGCAGGAAATCCGGCGAAGATCAAGGGGTGGATGTGCCGATGCGGCATTCGCCTTCACTTTAACAAAACGGGTAAAGCGGTCTGTGATGCCTGCGGGGAGAGGTACAAGAAGAAAGAAGACGTGGTCACGCAGATTGAGCCCATCTCGTAGCACCCAGCCAATTCAGGAAATGTTCAAGCGATATGCTAGCCACCTAATGGAGGTGCTACTAATGGACCACATGATAGCGGAGCACGAGACACCAGATAAAGCAGAGGAGAGGAAGTGAGTAAAAAGGCATTAATCACTGGTATAACGGGACAGGATGGATCATACCTAACGGAACTCCTTTTGGAAAAAGGCTACGAGGTTCACGGTATTGTCAGGCGTGTTGCCATCGAAGACCCGGGACATAGGCTCTGGCGAATACGACACCTCCTGGACAAAGTGGTCCTGCATCCCGGTTCTCTGGAAAGCTATGCAAGTTTGTTCAAAATCGTTCGGCAGGTGAAACCGGAAGAGTGTTATCATTTGGCAGCCCAGAGTTTTGTCAGTTACTCTTTTGAGGACGAATTCTCGACGATCAATATCAATATAAACGGGACTCACTTCATTTTGTCAGCGATAAAGGAACTGGCTCCCGATTGTAAATTCTACTTTGCCGCGAGCTCGGAGATGTTCGGCAATGCCAGAGAGACGCCACAGAGCGAAATGACCCCTTTTTACCCCAGATCAGCATACGGTATTTCTAAAGTTGCGGGATTCGACCTCACACGAAACTATAGGGATACTTACCAGATGTTCGCATGTTCCGGCATCTGCTTCAACCACGAATCGCCCCGCAGGGGGTTCGAATTTGTGACCAGAAAGATCACGCATGCAGCTGCGAGAATCAAATTAGGGCTGTCCAAAGAATTGAGGCTTGGAAACCTCGATGCCGAGAGGGATTGGGGGTTTTCAGGGGATTATGTCAAGGCGATGTGGATGATCCTGCAGCAGAACAGGCCTGATGATTATGTGGTGGCTACAGGCGAGACCCACTCTGTCAGAGAGCTCGCACAGGAAGCTTTCACTTACGTCGGACTAGATTGGCAAGACTATTTGGCTACTGACCACGAGCTGTATCGTCCGGCTGAAGTTCACGTGCTGAAGGGCAATTACAGCAAAAGCAAAAAAATACTCGGCTGGGAGCCAAGGGTCCGATTTAAAGGATTGGTCCATATGATGGTGGATGCGGATTTGGAAGGATTAAAGGGACAGTGTAAATGAGGATCTTCGCAAGTCTCATCAGGGGGATAATTAGATGCTGAATGGAAAAAATATCCTAATCACCGGCGGCACTGGGTTCTTTCGGCAAAAAAGCGACGGAAATCATCCTGAAAAGATACAAACCCACAAAACTAATCATTTTCAGTCGTGATGAACTTAAGCAATTTGAAATGGCTCAACAATTCTCAGATACGAAATACGATTGCATGCGCTATTTTATTGGAGATGTAAGGGATCAAGATAGGCTATCTCGCGCATTTCAGGGAGTTGATTACGTTATCCATGCTGCAGCTCTAAAACAAGTTCCGGCCGCAGAGTACAATCCTTTTGAGGCAGTAAAGACAAATATCATGGGTGCACCAAACGTCATTAATGTTGCCATAGACCAAAGAGTGAAAAAGGTCATTGCTCTCAGCACGGATAAAGCAGCGAACCCTATCAATCTCTACGGAGCGACGAAACTCTGTTCCGACAAGCTTTTCATCGCTGGTAATTCCTATGTCGGGAGTGACCACAGCACATTCAGTGTGGTAAGATATGGCAACGTTGTCGCAAGCAGGGGGAGCGTGATTCCTTTTTTCATGAAATGCAAAAAAGAAGGCCGCATACCCATAACTGATCCCCGTATGACCCGCTTCTGGATCACCCTTGAGCAGGGTGTAAATTTCGTTCTGGATTGTCTCGAACGCATGGTTGGAGGCGAGCTATTTGTCCCCAAACTGCCAACAATGAACATCATGGATTTGGCCAAAACCATTGCCCCGGAATGCCCAACAAGAATCATAGGGATTCGGCCTGGAGAAAAACTACATGAGGTAATGATACCCAGAGACGATGCCAGAAAGACCATTGAGTTTGATTATTATTACATCGTTCAGCCCGATTTTAGGTTCTGGTTCCGGCTGTATAACCATACGGGGGGAAAGCCTGTCCCCGAAGATTTTGAATATAATTCAGGGACAAATCGGTGGAGACGGAGGTTGACCCTATTGTCAAGACCACAGAACTGGAAAAATAAGGTGGATATCCCCCCTGCCTTGAATATGGGTTCTCAGTGAGCATAGTGCACCTCA
>JAGUZM010000089.1 GCA_020060805.1 Deltaproteobacteria bacterium
GGCTCCCCGGATAGAAATGAAAGAGCGGCTTGATTTCTATGGGCGATACTCTCATGGAAGACACGCGACCGTATATCAGGGAGAAAAGCTTGCCCTCCCGGTTCATCCGCGTCCCGCAGTAACCGCTCTTGCCAGGGGCAATTCTGCAACGCCGCTGGCACACATGGCACTGAACCGCATGGTTGTCCAGAGCGTTGTAAAGGAGAGCAGGGTGCATAAATCCCCCAAAAAAACAAACCATTTGAGATGGAAAAGGAGACTGTGTTACCCTTGAAAGAGAAACGGCCATGGAAACACCAAAATGCCAGATCAAGAAACAGGGCCGCCAGCCCGGGACCTATCATCGGTTGACCCGGCGATCCCCTTCACGATCCTGGCCTTCTTCCCGGAACATCGGATGTTGGATTTCAGGAAACCCAGCACGAAGGAAATGGTGGAAGCGTACAGGAGAGTAAAGTCTGCCGGCTTGGAACGGATCAGGCTTGGCAACCTGGGAGTTTTTGTCCGCCATGACGAAGACTGGGATTACCTCACCGCGAACGTTGACATGGCCGCGATCTAGACTTATCCGGCAGACAAGAAAATTCTTAGCTGACCCTGCTAAGTTAGACACCCAAGGCCATTAAGTCTTAAGAGTCCAGAGATGGAGTCCACGCATGAAATCATCCCACTCGCACAATGCAACGGCTTTTGTATCCCGCCGCTCCCCGGTCATGGGCCGCGGCGGCATGGTGGCCGCTTCCCAGCCCCTGGCTGCGGCAGCCGGGCTTGAAATCCTGGCCAAAGGCGGAAACGCGGCAGATGCTGCGGTGGCGGCTGGAGCAGCCCTCAACGTGACCGAACCGACCTCCACGGGTATCGGCGGGGATTGTTTTGCCCTGTTCTTCGACTGCCGGACCAACGCTGTGACCGCCCTCAACGGCTCGGGCCGGGCTCCGTCTGCTCTCACCCTGGAGCGGATAAAGAAGGAATCGGGGACGACGCAGCCATTAACCCTGCCAGCGTATCACCCCCACACGATCACTGTTCCGGGGGCATGCGCAGGATGGTGCGACCTGGTGGAGCGGCACGGGTCGCTTCCCATGGCCGAAATCCTTGGGCCGGCGATTCGCCTCGCGGAGGAGGGTTTCCCGGTCGCGCCCATCACGGCTTATTTCTGGCAGCAAGCTGCAGAGGACCAGTTGAAGACCGCTCTCAACGGCCAAGAGATGACGATTGACGGCCGGGGCCCGAAACCGGGTGAGATTTTCCGAAACCCGAACCTCGCGAAAACCTTCAGGAGGGTGGCGGAGGACGGGAAGAAGGCCTTTTACCATGGAGAGATCGCCCAAGCCATTGCCGGGACCATCCAGCGGGCGGGGGGCTGCATGACCGTGGAAGATCTCGCGGCCCACGCATCAACCTGGGAGAAACCTGCCAGCACCACCTACCACGGGCTTCGCCTGTGGGAATGCCCGCCCAACGGGCAAGGGATCACAGCCCTGATCGCCCTGAATCTCCTGGAAGGCTTTGACCTGCCCGAAGACCCCCTCTCTCCGGACCGTCTCCATCTCGAAATCGAGGCTCTCCGCCTCGCCTTCGCTGACACGCGCTGGTATGTGGCCGATCCTTCGGTTGTTGCAGTCCCCGTTGAAGAATTGATTTCCAAGGGCTATGCCGCTCTTCGCCGCAAATGGATCGACCCCAAACGCGCCACCCTCGATCAACGTCGAGGCGCGCCAGTCGCCGGATCGGATACGGTCTACCTGAGCGTCGTGGATAGATCTGGCAACGCCTGCTCTTTCATCAACAGCAACTACATGGGCTTCGGCACGGGCATCGTGCCTTCGGGCTGGAGGTTCACGCTTCAGAATCGGGGCCACAACTTCAGCCTCGAGCCGGACCATCCCAATGCTTTGGCACCGGGTAAAAGACCCTACCACACCATCATCCCTGCGATGATCACCCGTGAAAAACCCCAGGGCCTGTTCGCCTGCTTCGGCGTGATGGGAGGGTTCATGCAGCCCCAGGGACATGTCCAAGTGTTCCTCGCCCTCGCGGACGGGTTGGACCCGCAATCAGCTCTCGACCTGCCGCGCTTCTGTATCACGGACGGTACGGCAGGCGGCCTGGTGGCGATTGAGGAGGGAATACCTGAGAAGACCGTTGCTGACCTGAAAAAACGAGGCCATGACATCATCCGGGTGGGCGGCTGGGAAAGAGCGCTTTTCGGAAGGGGCCAGGTTATCCTGCGCGAACCTGAGGCGGGCGTCCTCATCGCCGGCTCCGATCCCCGCTCCGACGGCTGCGCCATGGCCCTGATCTGAAGCCCGGAGCATGCACACCCCATCAGGAGTCGCTCAAGTCAGCATTTGGCGTTACTCCGATCGTGTCCGGAGATCGAGGAGTGATGAGTTAATGTATCGACCTTGCTACTCTTCACTCGTCACTTGTGAACGGTGTTCTCCCGTAGCGTTGTAACCGGGCGTTTTCGATAACCTTGCTGACTCCCAGGTTGCCCCCGTTGCTGCACGGCGGTATGAAGAGCAGTCGCTTTTGAGCATACGCTACGGCCCTGGAGAGCAATACCGCCTGTCGATGCCGCATGACTCGACACGGCCTCCGCCTCCTCTGATCGTCTCACAGCTTGACACCAGCAATACCAAGCCGACGATGATCAACAACAAGATTGTTTTCACTCTCTTCCTCCTCCGGGAATAGCCCCCGTTATAGTGAACGGCTCAAATGAGTTAACATTTTCGCCGGATTGCTGACATCAAGAGCAACCGTTTCAAAGGACTCGAGGAGCTTACGCCTATCTCAACGCTTATCGGTCTTCAGGAGTTCTGCAAGCTTGGCAAAGGGCTTGTGGGTGGTGGTGGGGCGTGTCTTCTCTTCCCTCCGCTCTCCCCCGCCACCTGCTTCGTGGTCCAAGTATCGGCGGTGCTCGTTGTCGTGGCAATAAATGCAGAGGTTTTCCCAGTTGCTCCCGTCCGCAGGATTGTTCTCATGGTTGTGGTCTTTATGGTGGACCGTGAGGAGGTGAAGATTCTGTGCGGTAAATTCCCTCCCGCACCTGGCGCAGACCCAGGGATGGATCCGCAGGGACTGCTCCCTGTAGCCCTTCAGGAGATCCTCCCCTTCCTTCCGGGCCCGGGCAACAATCCGATCGATTTCTTCTTCGTTCAACTTCCCCCCACGGGGCTTGCGCGGTCCTGAACTCTTGAAAGCCATGCTCTTCCTCCTGAAGGCATACTGAAAACCCGCCCCCTCTTCTTCCCGGGTTAACGAGAAAAAATGCGAGCCACCTCCTCCCTCCGAATCTGCTCCGAGAACCTTTCGACGCTTTTCATCACCTCGTCTACAGCCGCTGGTTGTTCATCCATATATGGCCTCAGGGCGTTGTTGAGAGCTTTCTCCGCCTGGCCCAGCCGGTTGATGAAGAGGAGGTAGTTCGTCCGGGTTCGGTATGCGGATCGTACGAGGGATGACACGTCCGGACCATCCGAGCGGAGGAGGTCAGCGTAGTGATCCACGAGCACCGAGAAGAGCCCTTTGAAAGGTCCTTTCGCCTTCTCCGGAAGGTTGGAATCCTTCAGGATCTCATCGATCCTGGGTTTCCTCCCTTTCTCCACGAGGGGGAGGGTCTCCTCCAGCGCCTTTTTCCTCATAATCAGATAGTGCTTAACAAAGCCCTTGCGGCCGTCGACCACCCTCCGGTGACGAAACATGTGGTAGACGAGGATGATGGGGATGAGGATCATCCAGAAGCTCAACTTGGGTGTCTCCAGGACCTGGCGGGCCAGAGCAAAGGCAAATCGCTCCTCATCATCCAGGATAAGGGCTTGCTTTTCTCTCAGGGATGTCATTACGATCCTTACTGTTCAGGGTCCCCAACCTTCGGCCCGGTTGATGACCGCCCCCCGCAACCTCACTCGGTTTTCTCTCGCTCCTTTTCCTCATCCGGGATATTTTGATATTTCTCTGCCTGCTTGTCGCTGATTTTTTCGAGATCCTTCTTGGATTTGTGGTACTGCTTCACCGCCCGGTTTCCGGTGATTTCATCCAGGGCCTTTTCACCGCTGTCACACCCGATCCACACCGCAAGCCCGAATGCCAAGAACAACGCTGACCAAGCATACAGATGGTTTCCTCTTTTCATCGCTCTCATCCCCCTATGTCTTCTTTCCTGTCAGGGCCCGCGGGAAGGCGGAGTCCCGCTCCGGCGACCCTTCGTGATTTAGACGCTTGTAGTTCACGAGGAAGATCCCCAGACAAACAAGCGGCAGGCCCACCATCAGTGAGGTTGTAAGCTCCTCGTTTACAAAGACAATCCCGAAAAGGACGCCGAAAATCGGGGTGAAGAAAGTGAATGCGGACAGCCGGCTCACGGAATATTCGTGGATGAGCTTGAACCATATGAAGTAGCTCGCAAAGGCCACAATCACCGACTGGTAGACCAAGGATAGGGCTATGGGCACGTTGATTTTGGAGACCCACTGCGGCTCAAGGATTAGGCTAACGATGAAGAGAATCGGCACAGAAAAAACGAGCTGGTAGAGGAAGGTGTTTATCGGGTGGATTCTTTCGGCCATGAACTTCTTGATGTAGAGGGTTGTGGCTCCCCAAAAAAAAGCGGCCCCGATCTGAAGGGTATCGCCGATGAGCATGGTCGGCTTGGCGATTTGTGGCTTCCCTTGAAAAACGATGACAATGCCCGAGAAAGCGAAAATGAGGCCGAACACCTTGGACAGGGTCAGGCGATCTCCCTTCAGAAGGAAGTGGGCTCCTGCGGCCACCACAAAGGGGCTCAGATACACGAAGACCACGGACCGGGCCGCGTCCGTGTACAGAAGCCCGATGTAGATGCAAACAAACTCAAGCGCGAAGAAAAGGCCCACCATGAAGCCGTGAAAAAGAAGAATATCCGTATGAAAGAGCCTTTGCCCCTTCCTCAAACAATAAATGATCCCGCAAATCGAGGCGATGATGGACCGAAGCGTTGATGCAAAGACAGGCGATATCCCTTCATTGGAGTATTTGATCGCCGAGTAATTCAAACCCCAGATAAGGGTCAGGACAATAATGACAAAAACAGCGCGAGTATTCAAGTGGTCCTTGCTCATTCTCCACCCACGTTTGTCGGCTCCTTACCCTCCATGAACGAAGAAGACCGAGGGCCTCATTGGATGACCGATTTCGGCGTCGCTTCCAGACGGAGGACTCGCATTTTCTCCCGGTCCAGCATTCCATCTGCTTCAGGCTTGATCTCTTTCTTCCAGTACTCGCTCTCGTAGACGTCTTTTGAAAGCCGCTCCGCCTCCTCCTCACTCTCGAAGCGGCGAATCCATACGTAAAGATCCGGTTCGTCCATGGCTGTGAAACTGGCCACCGCGACCATGCCCTTGGAAACCTGGAAAGGAATGATCTTCTCCTCCATCAGCTTGACCCACTGAGATCTCTTGCCATCCTTGATTCGATACTCACGGAGCTCGAAAAACATGGGTATAACCCTCCTGAAATAGTATTGTCCCCTCCTGACTTCTCCCTTTCCCCAGGGGCTGGCTTCATGCCCGGCCTTCGTTGAACGGGCGTGGAAACCGACAGCAAGCTTCGTATCCCGGAACCATGAAACCAGCAGATGATCGGCGAGGGCTTTGGAAGAAGAGACGCTATCTCACTGAAGCCCCTTACCGAGGCCGAGTTTCTCCTGTAACGATGCGACCGTATCCAGGATCATATCCGGTTTTTCAGCCATCAGGGTCTCGTAGGTGTCGAACCCTGTCAACACGCCAACGGTCTTCATCCCCGCCGCCTTTCCGGCCCTGATGTCCACGCGCATGTCGCCCACGTACAAACATTCCCCAGGAGGCACGCCCAGCCTTGCAGCGCATTCCAGGAGCGGTTCAGGTGAGGGCTTCCGCTGTTCAACATCGGCTGTGGTCACGATCGCACCCAGCAGGCGATCCATGCCGGATTTTCTCAGGGAGGAGAGCTTCAGTTCCAGGTACCGCAGGTTGCTGGAAGTGACCAGCCCTATCTTCGCCCCTGCACCGTAGATCGCTTTCAGGAGAGTGTCGGCACCCGCAATCAGCTCGGTCCTCTCCTTGAAAAGGGAAGGCGCGATCCTCCGGCTGACCGCCCAGATTTCTTCGAGAGTTTCTTCCTTGGGGTTTCCCAGGCCTTGGGGGAGCACCATATCCCAGTTGAAATCCCCGTCAGCCGCTGCTTCCACGAGCAATTCTCTTGAGACCATGGGAAATTTCAGCTCATCAAATACCCTGTCCACGATCGTGAAAAAAATCTCTTTAGTGTCGAGGAGGGTTCCGTCCAGGTCGAAAATGACCGCCCCAACCCTGATCCCGGGGTCGCCCTCCTTTTCCTTCAAATAGAGCATCGCTTCAGGCCAGCCCCTCCATCCCGGAGAAATATTTGCCCATGGGGAGTCACCCTCTTGCCCGTGACGAGGGTCCTCCCAACACCCCCCCAAGGCTCACTTCTGGAAATGTTTTTGCTTCTGAAAGTCATCCGGTGATCCGGGAAGGGGTCCCTGGATCATGGATCTGAGCGCTGCCGCGAGCTCATGGTCCTTCCCTAGGGCGATCCCCAGGGATTGCCACGCCCTGCCAAGGGTCTGGTCTATGGAAGGTTGCACAGCGCCGAGCACCTCTGGGGGGAGAAGCCCGTAGGCGGTCTTCAAGTTGTCCACCCATATGGGCAGCGCCTTCATGTCCATTTCTTTTCTGTGGTACACATACCCTTCGAGGGCCCCGGCGGACGCAGCAAATTCATACAATTGCCTGTAAAGATCCATAATCTCTCCTTTGCGAAACACACAGGACGTTGCGGTGGGTTTTCATTTCTTTACAACACCCCGTGAAAGGAGTCAAAAAAAGAAACCTCCCGGTGACCGGAAGCCTTCGACATCCCTCACACGAGAAGGCCTGACCACCTTTTGGATTTCAGCTTTGAGGATTTTTTCCCTGGCGACTCAACACACGGTAATGCAGGCCTGCAGATCTAGTCCTCTCAGAAGTCATATGTCCGTGCCTCTCCAACACCTCAAAAAATCTCCAGTTTCGCTCCGGCTTATCCTCCCTGCCCGTTTCCCCTGCACCTGGCCCTGCCTTCCATGGTTCTGCGCTAGTGTCCTGAGTTACAAATCAGGTGAATAAGTCGACTCAGTCGGAGCCCCCCGGGAGGTGTTCTTCCAGGACGCAATCACATTCGTCCAGAGCCAAGTTAGCGCCACCAATGGCCTCATACCCACCGCGGACAGCCCCAGAAGACAAACGCTCCGACTGCCACGCCACTCTGTGCCTTCCTGGTAATCACCGTTAAGATTATGGGGGCGTTCCAAACGCCGCAGAGCAGTATTGCGGCCCCGAGAGAACACTCCCCGAGGGGCTCCGGCTCAGCTCGATTAAGCAACCGATTTCTGACTCAGGACACTAGAGATTCTTGAGCACCCCGGTTCTCTCGTTGAAATCCTCTATCAGGAGGTCTAGCTCGTCAGCACACTTGGAGACGTTTGTCCAGTATTCTCCATCAGACCACTGAGCTTGCATTTCTTCCTGATTCTTGCCCTGTTGCTCTACCCAAGTGAAGTACTTCAGGTTGTGTATGCGCTTGCGGTCATGATAGCTGAGCTCATGAACGTAATCCGTGCCAGCCCCGAGCAAATATCGGTGGTAAACGGCAGCGGCATCGCGATCTGAAAAAGCCCCACGTTCCCTGCGGAGCGACCTGAGGCGACTTTGATAGATCTCCGAGGAGTCGGTAAAAACCGTCAGGACACTATCCTTCTCACCCAGTTCATAATACTTCGAGAATTTGATGGCAGAGAGCAGGTTGGCCACACCCGATATGCCCATGAGGGGGAGCTGTCGCAATATTTCGGGACTAACTCCACGGTAAGCCAGATACTCTATTCCTGCGGGCTCGTTGAAAAGGCGAAAAACCTGTATTGCCGCTTCGTCATCAATCCCCATGACCACATCGGTATTCTTCACGTTGTGAATCCAGGGCACATGCTTGTCCCCGATGCCCTCTATCCGGTGGGCACCAGCCCCATTAGAGAGCATGGTAGGGCACTGGAGCGCTTCGCTTGCAGAGATTTTGCTCGAAGGGTATCGCTCTTTCAGGAAATCGCCCGCACCAATTGTGCCTGCTGACCCATTGGCAATGGTGAGGCCCCTGTACCTATGATCCCCACCCATGACCTTTTCCACAACTTCTATCATTGCAGAGCCCGTCACCTCACGGTGCCACAAATAGTTCCAGAATTCTTCAAACTGGTTAAGGATGATAAGGTTCCTCCCGGACTGCCGCAGTTCGTCGCACTTGTCAAAGATCTCCTTGACATTGCTTTCAGATCCTGGCGTTTTGACAACCTCGCATCTTAGCGAGTGGAGCAGCTCGAAGCGTTCATCGCTCATGCCTTCCGGCAGGATGGCAATGGCCTCGCAGCCAAGCAGGGCAGAAACAAAGGCACCCCCCCGGGCATAGTTGCCGGTCGAAGGCCATACGGCGATCTGTTCTGTGGGATCGAATCGGCCGGTCACAAGGCGTGAAACAAGTGAGGCAAACGCGGGACCCACTTTGTGTGAGCCTGTTGGAAACAACCTTCCGACGAGGCCCACGATTCTTGCCGAAACACCGCTTAATTCTTTTGGAATGTCCATGTTTGGCACTCCCCCAAAGCCCCCTTTGCCGGTGACCGGATCATTGTGCCAAGTAATACGAAACAAATTCATAGGGGTTATGTCAGATAAATCTACTTTCAATAGTTTTTCAGCAATCTTTTGAGGAACAAGGTGTGGAAATTTCTGCTCTTTAATCGTAGGAATGATGATGTTTCGTTCTCTCGCTCTCTTCGCGGCTGCCTCCAGACCCTTGCGGTCAACACTGAGATCGAGTTTCATTCTTTCCTCCTGGGGGTTGCCTGTTTGTTCAGAGCGGGCGCATCAGCCCGAAGATAGCTTTGGGATATAACGGCAACGTAGCTGGAATTGAAGTGAGTTTTTTGTTGTTTTGCTCATTGCCCAAGTGCTATTGATTTAGCATGGAGGCCGTGGGATGTAAACCAGGACCTGGACCCGTCCTTCAATCTTGGGGGTAAGTAAAGGTCAACGTCTCCGCTCCGCTAAAAGGGATCGTCTTCAAACAACGACAAAGTGAGTTCAGGGAGGGAGCACAATGAGGTCTGTCTGGCTTCAGGATTTCAGTTGGCAGGAAATCGAGAGTTTTCGAGACGCTGGACGAGGGCCCATTTTGATACCCGTCGGCAGCGTGGAACAGCATGGGATGCACCTTCCCCTGGGAACAGACAGCATGGTCGCCATCAGCCTCGCTGAGGAGGCAGCAAAGAGGTCTAACGCCATTGTAACGCCGCCCCTGTGGTTCGGCTGGAGCCCCCACCACCTCGCCCTACCGGGCACGATCTCGATCCGTGCGGAAATGCTGATCGAAGTGATGTTCGATATCGTAAAGTCCCTGGCAACTCATGGGTTCACAGGATTCGTCGTCATCAACGGCCACAGAATGGTTAATATCCCATGGCTGCAGATATCCGCAGAAAGAGCCCAAAGAGAGTTAGACGTGAGAATGGCGATCTTTGATCCCTCCTATATGTCCAAGGAGCTTGCTGATGAGCTTGGGTTTGGGGAAATCGGTCATGCTGAAGAAATAGAGACATCCCACATGTTACACGTGATGCCCCATTTGGTAAGAATGGACAGGGCTAGAAACCATGGACCAGAAGAAACCCTCCATTACCACATCGACCCGAGGAGCAGCAGAGATACTCTGTGCTACGTCCCAACGACCGCCAAGCGACTGAAGGAGGTCTCAAGAGTGTCAGGTGGGACCGGAGGTCGGCCCAAGCTCGCAAGTTCCGAAAAAGGCAAGAGACTTCACGAACATCTCGTAGACAGACTGGTTGAAGTTATTCATGAATTCCAGAGAAAAGCTTAGTGGGTTCAGTCAGCAATTCTACAACATTCAAAATACTTGACTTGTTTTTCGGGTGTGCCTATCAATCCGGTTTACCTAAACCGTCATCGCCATATTCTGAAGGAATTGAAAGCACTTGGGTGCATTTTGCCGCCCAGCGAACCGGAGGAATTGTTGAGGCCAGGTATCACAAGAGGAGA
>JAGUZM010000043.1 GCA_020060805.1 Deltaproteobacteria bacterium
CCTGGGGCTGGAGCAGGTCCCAAGGGTTTGGCTGTTCGCCAATTAAAGCGGTACGTGAGCTGGGTTTAGAACGTCGTGAGACAGTTCGGTCCCTATCTTTTGTGGGCGCAGGATATTTGAGAGGATCTTTCCCTAGTACGAGAGGACCGGGATGGACGAACCTCTGGTGTTCCAGTTGTCGCGCCAGCGGCATGGCTGGGTAGCTATGTTCGGAATGGATAACCGCTGAAAGCATCTAAGCGGGAAACCAACCTCAAGATGAGATATCCCTTCCGGTGGAGACACCGGAACTAAAGACCCCTTGTAGACTACGAGGTTGATAGGCCAGGTGTGTAAGTGCAGTAATGCATTGAGCTGACTGGTACTAATCGGTCGTGCGGCTTGGCCCTGCTTTTTTCATTCATAGCATTCTTCTAACGTTCCGATCGTTTTCCCTGTATTTGATGAATCATAAAGTTTTCCGGTGGCAATGGCGAAGAGGACACACCCGTTCCCATCCCGAACACGGAAGTTAAGCTCTTCAGCGCCGATGGTACTGCACGGGTGACTGTGTGGGAGAGTAGGACGCCGCCGGGAATCCTCTTGAAGCCCCTCTGTTTTTCAGAGGGGCTTTTTTTGTGCATCTCATTTCGACCGTGGTTGATGTAGGTCTCGAGTTCTTTTTCCTGCACGGCAGTGGCTCTCTGGGAGGGCACTCCTTCCTTAGCCATTTTGAAGTCCCGGCGAGGAGATCTATGTTGGCCTTCACAGCCGGCTCAAACCGGTCACGGAATTCCTTCAGGTGTGACCCTACATCGTGCCATTTTGGAGTTCCACGCCCACCTGCCTCAACATTCCCTTGAGCGCAAGCTTCACGATTTCCTGGGCCTCTTCTGAGCCTTGATCATTCGCCACGATCAAAATATCGATATCTGAATCGGGGCGAACCGTCTTGCGGCCGACGGAGCCGAATACCACCAAGGAAACGAGCCGGTCACCATAGAAAACCACGCACGCTTCTGAAAGGTTTTCCAGCGACGCCAACGGCCTCTGTCAACTTTCACTTGACAAATCCTTTCGCTGGTGATTAATGTCGAAGAAACATACCGGGAGGTCGGTTTGTTCTTCCCGGTGATTTCTCCGATAAGTGGCTTATCGATTGGGCATCGATTTTCCCCAAATAGGAAGCTTCCACCTACCCGCGGGGGGGAGATAGGTATGAATACAGGTCGGACGGTCTTTTCTCAACTCCCGGATATCCTTCCTATCCACCCTATCCACGAATCCCAACCTAATATCGGACGTACAACAGCAACTGCAAAGTCCAGACTGGACCAAAAGGATTCCGATGACCACATGGACCACTATTGAATCGTTCGACCAACATGGGAACGGTGAGAGTGAAGGATGAACAAAAAAGACGATGTGAAAGAAAAACTGATTCAGGCCAGCATTAAACTCTTCCTCGCGAAAGGCTATGCTGGAGCGAGCACCAACGAAATAGCCGATTCAGCCGGAGTGAGTAAGGGCGCCCTGTACTGGTACTTCAAGAGCAAGGAGGATATTCTTGACGCCATCCTTGACCGGTACCGCGATGGACTCATAGAAGAGATCCAAAGGAAAGTGAACGGGTGCAGCGGTGACTTCGTCGACAGGTTCAAGATGTTTTACAAGTTCATTACAGAGTTCGGGCGGGACAATAGAGAACTGTTGTTGGCGTTCACCCTGTTGCTGATGGAGTTTGCAGGATCGGGGACAGAGCTGGAAAAGCGAATGAAGCGAATGAACAGCAGCCTCATTATCACAATACAGAAGATGCTGGAAGACGGAATACGGGAAGGGACCGTCGACAGAGACATCGATGCGGCGATTTACGCGCGGTTCTTCACAAGTACTTTGGTCGGATCGCAACTTCAATGGTACCTGGGTAATTGGTCCTTTGAAAGCGACCCCGCCTACGACCGTCGCCATGCGCTCATTCAAAGAGAGGCGTTGTTGAAAACCGTATTATCCGAGGAACGGTCCGCGAAAAGAGAGTCCGTCAAGGCAAAGTCCTGCCCCCTTCGGAAAAGACGTGTGTCGTGATGCAAGTGTGGAATGGAAATGTGCGGCCTGGACGCAAGAGAAGCGAGGTGTAGGGTTGCCGTCTAACATACCGGGCGGTCGGGATGTATTTCCTTGTGGCAGGCCGAATGGACTGCACGCATTCGGACGTTCATACCAGGGGGGTTGATAAGTGTCATCGTTGGTTGGTGGGTGAAATGCCTTTTTATTCGAAGGGAACAGCAATCCAGACCGAGAACACAGGTTTCAAAAGGCGCTTATGTGCGTGATTTCTCAAACCACTAAGAAGGACCAAAGGAGGCTTGAATGATGGACTACCTTGATATCGATCTTACCCTGAACGACGAAGATATCGCCATACAACAGAACGCCCACAAGTTTGCCGAAGAAGTCATGCGGCCGGCAGCCAAGAAACTGGGGCAACTGACACCGGAAGAGGCGATAGCGGATGATTCACCCCTTTGGTCCTTTCTCAAAACAGCCTACGAATTGGGATACCACAAGGTTATCTTTCCCGAAGAAGTGGGGGGCATGGGGTTGACCCCTCTCCAGCAGGCGATTGTCATGGAGGAGATGGGTTGGGGCAGCAACGGGCTGTGCATCCAACTGGGGGCAGCGGGTGCGGCTGCGCTCGGAGGCTTGATGAGCATGAATCCGGTTCTGTTGGAGGAATTCACCATACCCTTCTGCAACTGCACGGATGGGAGCATTCGGGGGTGCTGGGCGGTCACTGAACCTGATCATGGCTCCGATACTCTGGGCTTTGGCGAGCCCTTTTTCACATCCCCTGAAGTACGCCCATCCTGCAGGGCCAAACGTGATGGGAAGGAATGGGTCATCAATGGGCAAAAGTCAGCCTGGATCTCCGGCGCCCCGGTAGCCACCCATTGTCTGGCTCATATTCAGATCGATCCCTCCAGAGGGTTTGCGGGGATTGGTGCGGCCATCGTACCACTGGATTTGCCCGGGTGCTCCAAAGGGAAACCCCACGAGATGCTGGGGATGAGAGAGCTCAACCAATGTGAGCTTTACTTCGATGATGTCCGGATCCCGGCCCATTACATGTTCCTGGATAACGCCGACTACTATTTTCCCTTTGGTCAACAGATTCTGGCCGGCTTCAACATGACCGTGGCATGTTACGCAACGGGCCTGGCCAGGGCCGCGTTTGAGGAAGCCTTCTCATATTGTCAGCAGAGGGTCCAGGGAGGGAACCTCCTTAGAGAGCACTATTCCATCAAGGTCAAAATATTTGAAATGTTCAGCCGGGTCGAGGCCTGCCGGGCCTTGACGCGGCGAGCGGTCCAATTGAACGGGAGCATCTTCCCCGGATTCCCCGAATACTCGATTGCGGCCAAGACCATGGCCACTGAAATGGCCTTTCAGAACGCCCATGATGCGATCTCGATCTTCGGGGCGAGCGGGTTGAGCAAGGAATATATTACGGAAAAGCTCTTTCGCGATGCTCGAGAAAACCTTGTTGCCGACGGCACTACGGAGACACTCAGAAAGGTTGGAGGGCACTTTCTGTTTGAGACCTATCCAAGGTCTCGCGGGAGCATGCAGCGCATGCGTTGAAGTTGTGGATTCCCAAGAAGGGTAACCCTTTGGCTTTTGGAGAGATCGATTTGGTTGCGCCATTTTATAGGAGCTCAAGCGTCAGGAAACAAAATGGCGCGGGCGACGGACTTGAATCTTATGAACCATTAAAGAAGGAGAAAGAAGATGTCCTACACAAATGTAAAAGAGACTTTCGAGAAGATGCCGAGCGTGTTTAACGCAGCAAAGGCGCAGGGAATCCATTCCGTTGTCCAGTATGTCATAGAGGGGGCGGGAGGCGGAAGCTGGTTCATTGAGCTAAAGGATGGCAATTGCCGGGTAGCGGAAGGCACATATGATTCTCCCAAGGTCACAATCACGATGAATGCCGGGACGTGGCTCGCGCTGGTGAACCAGGAAATGAGCGGCATGCAGGCTTTCATGGGCGGCAAACTGAAAGCAACGGGGGACGTTATGCTGGCCCAGAAGATTCCCATGATCTTTCCACTTTAGGACCATCGATGAGAATAGGTGCTCCAAGAATGAGGGCAATATCTCATGCAGTCCCACAACGAGTAGCTGCTGAGCGAGGGAGGAGTTCGTTCGGGATGCTAAAATGAAGGGGGGGTATCGTATGCACAGGAAGATCCTTGAGCCCATAGAAATCAAGGGAATGAAACTGAAGAACAGGGTCGCTTTTGCACCGTGGTTGGGAATGCCGGTCGCGCCGGACGGTTCCGTGAATGGCGAGACGGTTCGATGGTTCGAGGAGCGGGCAAAAGGTGGTGTGGGCTTCATCATGTCCGGCACGATCGATTCATTGCCTTCGGATGCCTACCTGAAGAACGCCCCCGTAAGACCGGAAACAGGCGCCGCTATTTATGAAGACAAATATATTCCCGGCTGGGCGGATTTGATTGACGTGATTCACTCGTACCATGTGAAGATCGGTGCCCAACTGGCCGCACCCGGGCCCATGATGGGGGAAGGTCCTTCCTCTTCTCCCTTCCCCAATGAACAATCCCCCAAATTCGGGATATTCGATCTCATGGCTGGGACTATCCTGCCGGTTGAAGAGATGTCCACCGAGCGCATGGATACGATAAAGAGCTTCCTTGCCGCGGCTGCAGGCAGGGTCAAGAAGGCCGGGTTCGATTGTGTGGAGCTTCATTGTGGACACGGCGGGGCAGGTCTCCACGCCTCCTTTCTTTCACCCTACTACAACAGACGGGCCGACAAATATGGTGGTAACTGGGAAAACAGGCTTAGATATATCGTCGAGACCATCGATCAGATAAGAAAAACCGTCGGTGATGGTTTTCCCATTTTTGTCAGGTTTTCGGCTGATGAGTTGCTCGGGGAACAGGGCATCACGCTGGAGGCTTCTGCGAAGTATGTCGTTCCTGCTCTCGAGAGGGCAGGTGTAGCCGCAATCGATGTGAGCCAGGGTTCCGTCACTCACACCATAGAGGGTGTATCTATCCCCCCATATTTTCCGAGGGGCTGCTTCATGCGCAATGCAGAGGCCATAAAGAAGGCCACCAGCCTCCCTGTGTTCGGAGTGGGCCGTGTTCTGGACATCGACATGGCGGAGCGGCTCCTGGAGCAGGGCAAGGCGGACGTAATCTATATCGGCAGCCAGCTTTGTGCCGATGTTGAGACGCCTAGGAAGTATTTTGAGGGAAGGTCCGATGAGATCAGGAAATGCATCGGCTGCAAACCCGTACTTTGCGGCACCCCGTGTACCATTAATTACGACTCCGAGGTTGGTAGCATACCTTTATCGCCTGCGGAGAAACAAAAGAAGGTCCTTGTCGTAGGTGGTGGAGTGGCCGGAATGGAAGCTGCGAGGATTGCCGCAATGAGAGGGCACAAGGTCACTTTGATGGAGAGAGAGATGCAACTTGGTGGTACCGTGGCGGCCTTGGCCCGGACGAGATTAACTGCCGAGTTCGAAAACATCATCACGTATCTCGGCACTCAAATGAGAAAGCTGAATGTAGATGTGAGGATGTGCAAGGAAGCGACCCTGTCGGACGCGGATGAGCTAAACCCTGATGTGGTCATTGTGGCCTGCGGTGCTTCCATGGTGATACCTGACATCGCCAAAGGCAGGCCGGGGGTGATGGATCACATCCATGCGTGCCGAAATCCTAAAGCGGTAGGTCAAAGAGTTCTCATATGGGGGCTTGTTGCCGCGGAACTCGCCCTCTCCCTTGCCGAGGAAGGCAAGGACGTGACCATATTCGGCAGCGGAGACAAGACGACCCTGGGTGGAGCATGGGTTGAGGGTCCGCGTCAATTATATATATGGAGGAAGCTGACGGATATGCCCCTTGCTCGGGCAATACCTGAAGCGGAACGGGTACAGAACCCCCAGGTCCTTTTCGGAATGAATTTTGAGGAGGTCACCCCCGAAGGGGTTAGAATCAAGGGCAAGGATGGAGAGGAAAAGGTGCTCCCTTATGACACTCTCATCGTGTCACGCTTGAGGGTGCCA
The DNA here is from genome assembly GCA_020060805.1 of Deltaproteobacteria bacterium. GTDB lineage: Bacteria > Desulfobacterota > DSM-4660 > Desulfatiglandales > HGW-15 > JAHECH01. The sequence continues at coordinate 6,083 of JAGUZM010000043.1, forward strand.
AACAAATCTCTGTTTGAGGAACTGCAGGGGAGAGCAGCACAAGTGTACAAGATCGGTGACTGCGACAAAGCGCGCACAATCAAGAACGCGATCTGGACGGCAAACGAAGTGGCCAGGAAAATCTGACAAATGATCGACGGAGGTATGGCATGGCAGGCACAATGACGGGAAGAACCGCGCTTGTCACCGGCGCGGGATCAGGAATCGGTCGGGCGATTGCCCTTGCATTCGCCAACGAAGCGGCCGACGTGGTTGTGGCGGATATCGATGAGAACGGAGGAAAGGAGACGGTTCGACTCCTCGATCAGTCAGGCGTCAGGGCCAGCTTCCTTCGGTGTGACGTGTCAAAGGGGGATGAGGTGAAGGGCATGGTCGAGAGGACGGTCAAAGAGTTCGGGCGTCTCGACTATGCGTGCAACAACGCAGGAATCCACAACGCTTTGCCGGGGGCGCTCGCGGATGTGGAACAGGAGATGTGGGATCGTATCATTGCAGTGAATTTAACGGGCGTCTTTCTATGTATGAAATATGAAATCCCGCAGATGGTGAAGCAGGGAGGCGGGGTAATCGTCAACATCGCATCCCTGGCGGGCCTTTTGGCGGAACCGGGATCCCCGGCGTATACCGCCTCCAAACATGGAGTGATGGGGCTCACGAAAGCGGCCGCTCTGGACTGTATCCGAGATGGTGTTCGGATCAATGCCATCTGTCCGGCTGTCACCGATACCCCTATGCTGGCTTCGGCTCCAGAGGAGGTAAAAGAATACCTGAAAAACCTCCACCCCATCGGAAGATTCGGAAGACCAGAGGAGATCGCAGCGGCGGCTATGTGGCTCTGCTCGGACCTGTCGGCGTTCGTAACCGGAACAGGAGTGGTTCTCGACGGCGGCGCCAGCGCGCTCTAGAGGGCGGGGCTTACCAAACAGGAGAGAGCGATGAACCAGGAACGGCCATATTGGAATATGGAGATGGAGCCGCTTTACGGGACCCCTCAGATGCAAGAAATCCAACTCGAGAGAGTGAGAAACCAGCTTATCAGGCTGCGTGCCAAGGGCGGATATTATGCGCGCATGATGGGGCGGAACAAGTTGGATCCCGAGAAACTGGCCGGACTCGATGAATTCAAGGACAAGGCGGAGATATTCAACAAGGCTACCTGGAAGAAGATCGTGGATGACTGCGAAGGCGACATGCTGGAAGCCCTCGATGAGCGAATTGCCTGCAGCCTTGACGATCTCATCATGATCGCAACGACAACAGGGACCACCGGTGTCCCGAGTCCCTATGCGTTTACAAACCGGGACTTGTGGGAGTTCTGGGGAGAGTATACGGCCCGGGGCTGCTGGCGAGCCGGAATACGCGCCCGTGATCGGGTGCTGCACTGTTTTGCTCTTTCCATGGTGATTGCCGGCCTCCCGGCGGCTATGGCTTTTACCAAGGTTGGGGCCGCCGTATTACCGGTGGGTGCAGAGGGAAAGACGGAGAGAATTCTCATGACCCAAGGCATGTGGAAGGGAACGGTTTACCTCGGGACCCCTTCCCTGCTCGAGTACCTCATCGAGCAAACACCGCAAGTCTTTGGCAAGGGGGCAAGAGACCTGGGTTTCAAATTCCTGGTCTGCGGTGCCGAGCCCGGAGCGGGAATCCCGGAAGTAAAACATAAACTAGAAACATTTTATGGGGCCAAGATTTTCGACATTGGCGCAGGCCTTGGTTTCTCTTGTGCCCATGAAGAATACCAGGGCATGCATTGGCTTGGCGATGACCTGTCATACTACGAGCTCGTGGACCCTGACACCAAGCAACCGATCCCCATGACGAACGGGGCGAGGGGGGAGATGCTCATGACGACCCTGTGCACCGACGGGCTCATATCCATAAGGGAGAGCGCAGGGGACGTCCACGAGGTTTACACCGATCCATGTCCATGCGGCCTGAGCGGGTTCCGCTACAAGGTGATCGGTCGTGCCGACGACATGCTCAAGGTCAAGGGCGTCATGGTCTACCCGAGCCACATCAAGGGGGTGATCAACGATTTCGTGCCGCAGGTGACCGGGGAAATGAGGATCCTCCTCGACGAGAAACCACCTAGGGTGGTGCCGCCGCTCAAAATAAAGGTTGAACACGGTCCAGGTATTCCAGGAGGGCGACTCGACGAATTGGCGAACGAGATCTCCGACGCCATGAGCAAACGCCTCAAGATCAACCCTCGGATTATATGGGCTGAACCGGGAAGCCTCGAGAGAAGTATTTACAAAGGCAAGATCTTCGAAAAGAGCTATGAAGAAGAGAAATAGGAAGGGCAAGAGTATGAGAACAACCAGACTGTCTGGCCACAGGTAGGAAGAAATAGGAGAAACCAATATGCGTGACGTCTATATCGTGGGCGTGGGGATGACACGCTTTTTCAAGTGGCTTGAAAGAGGAATCAAAGACCTGACCAGGGAGTCGGTGACGGAGGCTCTTGACGACGCTGGTCTTCAGAGGGATCAGATAGAGGCGGCGTGGTTCGCAAACTCGACGTGGGGTTATTTCGAAGGACAGGACCAGGTCCGTGGCCAGGTGGCTCTCGGCTCTCTCGGTATTCACGAGATCCCTATCAGCAATTCGGAAGGCGCCTGCGGGGGCGGGTCACAGGCGCTTCACGGCGCCTGGCTCGCGGTAGCCTCAGGCGCCTATGAGTGTGCTATGGCAGTGGGCTCAGAGAAACTCTACAACGAGAACAAGGCAAAGTCGTTTGGGGCAATAGCCTTGGGGACGGACGTAGGAAACGTCAAGTCGATGACCGATTCCTGGATAAAGAGGCTGCATGATTTGGGTATTGCGACGTCAGCCGAAGATGAAGTCGACCCGAGTAATCTAACCCGCAGCCCTATGATGGACATTTACGCCTATATGATCCGATGGCACATGAAAGCATACGGCAGCACGCAGCGCCAATTGGCGCTGATTACCTCCAAGAACCATTTTCACGGATCGCTGAACCCCAAGGCCCAGTACCAGAAAGAGATGACGGTGGAGGATGTGCTGGCAGGTAAGCCCATTGTCTACCCTTTGACGGCACCGATGTGTGCGCCGCTGGGTGATGGAAGTGCCGCCGCCATCCTCTGCTCTGCCGATTTCCTGAAGAGGATCAAATCGCCGAGACCGGTGAAGATACTCGCTTCGGTCTATGGGTCGAGCACGCCAAGATATTTTGATGAGCCGGAAAAAGGAATTGAGGTGAGACTGTCTGCAAAAGCCTACAACATGGCCGGGGTGGGGCCGGAAGACGTCAGTGTCCTCGAGATCCATGATGCCGCCTCTTTCGGAGAACTGAAGATGACGGAACAGCTTGGTTTCTGCAAACGTGGAGAAGGAGGACCACTAGCCGCCTCAGGCGCGACGAGACTTGGCGGAAAACTCCCTGTAAACGTATCAGGAGGCCTGATCTCCCGCGGACACCCTCTTGCGGCCACGGGCATCGCTCAGATCTATGAGCTTACGACCCAGCTTCGGGGAGAGGCAGGGAAGAGACAGGTGGAAGGAGCAAGAGTCGGTATGTCCGAGAACGGCGGAGGCCAGATCTATTTTGAAGAAGCCTCTATGGGCATACACATCCTCGAAAAGGTCCCCAGGTGATTCGATCGCCCTATGACCGGTTCAAGTCATTCGCCTTCCGGAAAGACTGCGTCCTGAAAGGGTGCATTGAAACAAACCAAGAAAAGGGGGGAAAAGCATGGGTCTGGATGGAAGTTACGAAATCAGCGTAAAAACGCCTATGGGCAATCAGGATCGCAAACTTGTTTTCAAAACTGACGGCAGTGCCTTGACAGGAACCTCTGAAAGCGCTGGGGAGACCGTGGATCTGCTGGAAGGCAAGGCCGACGGCACCGAATTCCAATTCAAGGTAAAACAAAAAACGCCTGTCGGGAGACTAAAGGTGACCTTCGTCGGCTCGCTTGAAGGGGACGTTGTGTCGGGCCACGTAAAGACCCCGCTCGGCAAAGTCCAGTTTCATGGGAAAAAAGTTTCCTAACCGCAACGCTACTCTGAAGAGAAGGATGTCGAAATCAGAAGGGATGCGAGGAAGCATGAATAGTCCACCTTTCTATGGGAGGGAACATGAGTTCGATTCAGAATAGAGAAGCGGATGTAGTGGTCGTAGGCGGTGGTTCGGCCGGATTGGCTGCGGCTATCAGGGCAACCCAGAATGGGGCTAAGGTCATTCTGCTTGAGAAAGAGCCCAAATTCGGTGGGGCCTCCAACCATGCCGAAGGCCTTTTTGGCATTATGACCGAGGAAGCGCGCAAGATGTCGGTCTGGTACACGGTGGATGAGGTGTTCAAGCACTCGTTAGAGCACTCCCATGGCCTGATAGACGGACCTTTGGTACGCCGGGCAATCGAGGAGGCGGCAGTGACCATCGACTGGATAAAGAAAAGCACACCCGTCACCTTCTGGCTCGCAAGGATGTCTCCCACCGAACCGTTCGTCTGGCACATACCGAACTACAAAGGGGAGGAGCGCGGAGCCGCACTGATCAAGGCGTACGTGGACAAGGCAAATGAGCTCGGCATCACGCTGCTGACGAACACATCCGGCAAGAGGATCATCGTCGAGAGAGGCAAGGTGACCGGACTCGAGGGCATTGACTCTGAGGGCAACCCCTTCGTGATCAAGACGAAGGCCGTCATCATCGCGAGCGGCGGCTTCAACAACAGCCATGAACTCATCGCGAAATGGACACGTTTCGATCCGGGACGTACCGGCGCCGCGACATCCTACCTCCACAAAGTCGGAGAAGGCATCCTGATGGGCATGGAACTGGGCGCCGACACAAGGGGCTTCGGCCTTATGACGTTCCAGAGTGTGCCCGGCGACGGCGGGGAAATGCAGGAGATGAGCCCCGTCATGGCCGCTGCCGGCGGGCCCGGTCTATGGGTCAATACCTTTGGCGAGCGCTTTGTGGATGAGACCGTCTCTTTCGACTTTCCGATGGCCGCCAACGCAATCTACTCCCAGCGCTTCAGCTTCGTCTGGTCCATATGGGATGAGGATTGGTGCACGTACCTCAAAGAAAAGGGGCTTGACTTGGGGATTGGGACGAATATCCCGGTGGGAACGAAGTTTGACGTGATGCAGGACGTATTGAAATCCATTGAGGAAGGGAGTCCCCACGTGTTCATGGAGGATTCCATATCGGAACTGGCAGACGATATCGGGGTCGACCCTGATACGCTGCAGGAGACCATCGATCGGTACAACGGATTCGTCGAAAAACGCTATGACGAAGACTTCTTCAAGGACCGGCGCTTTATGAGGCCAGTCAAAAAGGGCAAGCTTATCGCCGCGCGCCTTGGAGTCGGCCACTTCATATCCATCGGCGGCTTACGAGTGACACCGGAAACGGAAGTGATCGACGCCATGGGCGAACCTGTTGCGGAAGGTGTATACGCTTGCGGCGCCGATGTGGGCGGCCTGTGGGGAGATACGTACGAGGTTCGACGGGCGGGCGCCATGATGAGCTGGGCCTCGACTTCCGGACGGATCGCCGGCGCTAATGCTGCCGCTTTGGCGATGAGGGAAAAGTAGCAGGCTCAACAGGAGGGGCTTGTAATGACACGTGTCCGAAATGAGGGAGCAAACACTGGGACATTCTGAGCGGGAGAGAATTCATGATCAAGGAGATTATCGCTATGTAGGCATGGGCAGACCAAATCCACTTTGAACCATCCTCGACTGGCATACACATCCTGAAAGAGCGACCAAGTGATCAGATCGGTCTATGACCGGCCGAAGGCCATCCGCCTTTTGCGCCCTGGAGGAACCGAGGCGGAGGTACAATTAGGGAGACGTCATGGGGGAATCTATACTGAATCACAAGAAAGTACTTGTCGTTGATGATGAGCCGGACATTCTGACGGTCGTCAAGGAAGAAATACAGGATCTCTGTCCCGACACCGAGATCGATACGGCAGGCGGCTATGCACGCGCTGCCGATCTCCTGAATGCCAAGGAATATGATTTGGTCATCCTCGACATTATGGGCGTTCGTGGTTTTGATCTCCTGCCGATCGCCGTGGGCCGGAAGTTCAAAGTAGTCATGCTCACGGCGCACGACATTAGTCCGGAAGCCCTCCACAAAACTCACGACTTGGGTGGTATGGCGTACTTGCCCAAGGACGAGCTTGGGGAACTGGTACCCTTTCTGGAAGACGTCTTGAAACATGAATATAGATCCGGCTGGCGGCTGCTTTTGCAGAAATTGGACGCTTACTTTACCGAAGAGTTCCATTCTCCGGATTGGAAGGACAAGATACCTTGGTATCATCACCAAACCGCTCGATCTAAGAAATGACCGCTAAGGCGTGGAAACTCACTCCCCAAGTCTCTCTTTTGCAAAGCAGAGGTGATCTGCCGCGTTAAGAGGCTATTGCTGTTGAGACTACAGGAATGAAAGGGAAGGACATTACAATGAAACCGAAAGGCAGATTGGAGAATCGGAATGCATTGATTACCGGCGGAAGTCGAGGTATCGGGAAATCGGTTGCTCGCCGCTTTGTTGAAGAAGGGGCCAACGTCTTTCTCTGTGCAAGAGGCGAAAGTGCTCTAAACGGTACTGCGGAAGAACTCCGCGGGATGGGAGGAAAGGTAGCCACCCATGTAGCCGACGTTTCGGATAGGGGGTCCGTTGAACGGATGGTGGAACGTGCCCTTGCCGAATACGGCGTCCTCGACATTCTTGTGAACAATGCGGGGCTGACGCATTCGGGGCGGTTTTTGGATCATTCCTTCGAGGAGTTTGACCGAGTGATGAAGGTAAATCTGTACGGCGTCTTTCATGTGACCCGGGCGGTTCTCCCTTCCATGATGGAGCGAAAGAAAGGCAAGATCGTAAACATGGCATCAACGGCCGGCAAATGGGGTTCTCTGAACCAGAGCGCCTATAACGCTTCGAAACATGCCGTCGTGGGTTTGACGCGGTGTCTGGCCCTGGAAATGGCTCCTTTTCACATCAACGTGAATGCGATCTGTCCCGCCGGGGTAGAGGGCGACGAAATGGATTCCATGGTCGAACACTGGGCTCATGAGTTGAAGGTAACCAAGGAACAGGCGCGAAAGAATATTACCTCTCGATCCCCTATCGGTCGCTTTATCCATCCCGAGGAGGTTGCGGCACTGGCAGTATATCTAGCATCCGACGATTCTGATGCAATGACGGCCCAGTCGCTCTCTCTTTGCGGGGGCTATCTTATGGTGTAGTGCCTGTCAAGGAAGATCCGGTTAAGATGCCGAAGTGTCGAGACGGAGATTCCGGGGCCGAGCGAAAGGAGGTGAGGTCCGGAAGAAACTGGATAAGCTCAACCCACCCAATGGAGGATGAAAGGGATCAAGGCATGCACAACCAAGCCGCATACTGGTGTGAACGGTAATGTCAAATCTTAGGGAGGGGGTTATGAGAAGCGTTCGCAAGACAAGGTGCACTGTTGTGATCTTCATGTCGGTACTGGCGTTTCTGTCCGTTGGTGTCGGGACATGTTTTGCTGACGGCCCTGTCATGAAAATCGCACCAAAGGGGAACAAGAAGATTACGATCGGGGTCATGGACCCGAACGCAGGGATTGAGGTCGCCGCACAATTCAACAAGAGGCATAGCGCCGAGGCGGCAAAGCGAGGCTGGGATGTCCGATTCGTCGATCTGAAGGACAATATACCTCAAGGGGCGACGAACATGGAGAATATGATGTCGGCCGGCTACGACGGCATCATTCTTCACTGGATACCTCTCCGTGCAATCGACAGGCAGATCAAGATGGCTTTCGACAAAGGGATTCCGGTCGTTTCCCTTATCTGCCAAGGCGCAAGGACTCCCGGCATTCTGGCGGAGATCGGGTTTATGGAAGCCGCTCATGGAGCTATGCTCGCCGAATACCTGGGAAACAGACTGCAGGCGGGAGACAGAGTGGTCACCGTTAGCATACCGATGTTGGAAAAGCATGCAATTCAGCTTGAGGGTTTTAAGGGCGTAGCCAATGCATACAAATTGAACCTGGTCCAGAATCTCCAGTTTCAGTTTTCGGGAGATCCGGTCCAGTGGGCATATGATCAAATAACGAACATCCTTGTAGCCGACGCGAAGAAAGAAATCAAGGGCATCTATGTGAGCACGGAGTCCCTCGGTATTCCGGCCGCGCGGGCGGCTCATGACCGGGGTCGGGATGACATCATTTTGGTGATGAGCGACGACTCCGCGCATGTCTACAGGGAGATGCCGAAGCTCCCCGGTCTCCAGGCGGTAGCCGCCATGTCGTTTCACGAAAAATTGTTGAATGAAATGATATTCGACCTTTTTGACAAGGTGTTCAAGGGTGAAAGCGTGACAAGCCAAAGATGGTACCCGACCCTTGGAAGCCTGATGACGAGGGACAAGCTTCCTCCTCCTGGATATGTTTACGATTCTTGTGGAGGATACAAATCACGCGAACCTGATTTCCAGGTGAAGTAACACTTGATTTCGTGCGCAGCCCCTTCCTTCAAGGAACTCGATTGGAAGGGGCTGCATTCACAAAGGTGCTTCGGCACGAAACGAGGAGCAACCGCCGATGCAAACCGGCATGAATCGGGGCGTCATCCTGGAAGCCAAAGGAATTGTGAAAGAGTTCTCGGGCCAGCGTGCCCTTGATAAGGTGGACCTGGATGTCCGGACAGGTGAAGTGCACGCCCTGATCGGCGAAAACGGAGCAGGCAAATCCACTCTTATCAAGATCATTGCCGGGGCCATCCGGGCGGATAGCGGTGAGATCCTGCTGGACGGGAAACGGGTGACCATCGCGAGCCCCAGGGAGAGCCAGGAGCTGGGTCTCGCCTTCATTCACCAGGACCTTAACGTGGTACCCCATCTTTCCATTGCGGAAAACATATACCTGGGAAGGTATCCAAAAAGTGCATTCGGACTGGTGCGACTCGCCAAGATGGCCGAAATGGCACGTACCATCCCCGAGGCAGTACCCATAAACGCGGATCTCTGCATGCCGGTAGGAGCGCTGCCCCTCATCGAACAGTGGAAAACGGTCATTAACCGGGCTCTTGCCATGGATTCCCGCATCATTTTCATGGATGAGCCTACCACCTCTCTGACCCATAGCGAGGTCGAGGAACTCTTCAACTCCATCGCTCACTTAAGGGAAAAGGGAAAGGCGATTGTCTATGTCTCCCACCGGATGGAGGAGATCTTCCGGCTCGCCGACAGGGTGACCATCATCAAGGATGCGATGAAAGTCGGAACCGCGCCTGTGAGCGTACTGAACTCGGGGCAACTTTACAGCATGATGCTGGGAAGAGAACTCGAGGATGTCTTCCCCG
>JAGUZM010000610.1 GCA_020060805.1 Deltaproteobacteria bacterium
CGAAGAAGTTCCGCCAGCTGATTCAATCGCCCCTCCTCACGGGTATGAAGCTCGATTTCGGCGGATTCGAAGCTTACGACGTGGAGCCGCCTCAAATCCCGGATCTTTTTGCAGACCGGCCGGTCGTCGTTTTCGGCAAGTGGCGCGGCCAGCCCCGGGGAGTGATCAGGCTCCAGGGCTCGAGCGGAGATCAGCCCTTCAAGGCAACCTTGGACGTAGACCAAGTCAGGCCCCTGTCAACCCATTCCGCCCTGCCCTACCTCTGGGCGCGGCACCGCATTGCCCTCCTTTCCGATTACAATCAGTTGCACCCGAGGGATGAACGGGTTCAGGAGGTGACCACCCTGGGTCTCACCTACAATCTCCTCACCGCTTACACCTCCTTCGTTGCCGTGGACTCCCAGGTTCGCAATGTTGACGGAAAGCAGGTCACGGTCAGGCAACCCCTTCCACTGCCTGAACGCGTCTCGGACCTCGCCGTGGGGGGTGCTGCATATCTAAGCAAGGCCCGTCTGCCGTCACCCGCAGTATTCCAGGAGTCCTTCGCCACGGCGGACAAAGATGAGCGTTCCGCCGCAGGCCGCATCCAGCATGGTGAGAAGGCGGCAAACGAGGAGAAGACGCCCGTTGATCTGAGAATTTCAAAAGTTGAAGTGACGGGCGGGCTGACAGAGGAAAGGGCAAGGAAGACGATCGAAAAGCATCTGAATAGCTTCAGCCCTTGCCTTTCCCTCCTGCCGGTTCAGGCAAAGGTCGTGAAAGGGGAGTTCGTTGTTTCGATTCTCGTCGCACCGGACGGAAAGATCAGGGAGCTCCGCATGGCGCGGAGTTCCTTCAATCACGAGCGCTTCGAGACGTGCCTGCTGGAAGGAATCAAGAAACTCGTTTTCCCCGCTTTCGGAGGAGACAAGGTAGCCCGCATTACGGTCACGTTGGTATTATGACGAGCGACACGAGATAGGAGTCATTGCGGGAAGCGATTTCAGGACCGCGATAGGACGAGATCCCCCCTCGGCCCCTGTCTGACAACCCCCTCTCCCTCGAGGGAGAGGGTTGGGGTGAGGGTGGAAGTGCTTGAATCCACACCCCCTCACCTCGCCTCTCCCCCTAACGAGAGGATTTTGGGGTTGTCGGACAGCCTCCTCGCCCCCCTTTCGTAAGGGGGGGTTGGGGGGATTTTGGAGACGGATACGATCTTCGGGCAGTCGCCCCCCATCATGCCCGCTCCGGCAAAGGCTCGACCACCCGCCGACTTGCCTTCGGTCAAATCGTTTCTTATGTTATAAATTTGGAAGTTACTTACCACAGCAACAGCAGGGAGGTCGAGGAGGTGCCATGAAGAAACTTCAAAAGGGGTTCACCTTCAAGGAACATCAGAAGATCGGCAAGGACATTCACAAACTTAGGCAGAAGCTGAGGACACTGGACCAGCAGGTCCTCGATGCTTACGGCAAGTCGTCTAAAGGGGCCAGGCTGACGGACAAGATGTTAAAGGATCTGGGTCTGCTCCAGAAAGAGCTCAACGCGCGATTGTGCGGGGAAAATCCGGGATCAGAGAAAATTGAATTGCTGGCCTGCTACTACCCGGATCGTGTATAGGCGATTTCCAAGAAAGGCGGAACCCTCATCCCTCACGTGAAGGATGGCTGAACCGTGAGCTTACCCCTGACACCGGAGAGGCTTCCCTGGCCTTTTGCTTCTCTGTATGAAAAAGCCACGCGCCTCGTCATTGAAAGCTACTACAGCGGCCTTGCACGGGAAGTGGCCGGATTTCTCGAGAAGGGCCGGATTCTCGACCTGGGAACAGGTCCGGGGTACCTGCCCGTTCAGATCGCTAAAAGGGCGCCAGCGATCACCGTGGTGGGGATTGACCTGAGCCGAAGCCTGATCAAGATGGCCCGGAGGAATGCCGCGAGCGCAGGCTTTGCAAAAAGGCTTCATTTCGAGGTGGGCAACGCGGGGAGGCTTCGTTTTCCTGCGGAATCATTCGACATGGTCCTCAGCACGGGGATGCTTCACATGCTCCGAGACCCGGTGGCGGTGTTGAGAGAGTCTCACCGTGTCCTCAGGTGCGGCCGGGAGGCCTGGTTTTTGGACCCAGCTAGGGTTTCCTCCCAGATCGACAAAGAAAAATGGAAGGCCTCCTTCTCCCTGTTCGAGCGATTCATGTACATCGCCCTCTTCATCCATGTCCGCCTCGACCCGCCGAAGACGGTCACGAAAAGCGACGCCCTTCAGATGATCCGATCAACCCCTTTCAAGGATTTCCGCATCACGGAACGCACGGGAGAAATAAGAGTTCGGCTCAGGAAAGACCCTGAGCCTTAACCCTCCTGGGCTTTTTTCTTCTGGATCGCCTTCAGCACCTTCTCGGCCGTAATCGGGAGATCCGGTATTCTCACCCCGATGGCATCGTGAATGGCGTTCCCGATCGCCGGAAATATCGCCACCGACGCCCCCTCACCCACCTCCTTGGCGCCGAAAGGCCCTTCGGGATCGATGCTCTCCACGAAGATGTGCTCGTTGTTCAAAGGGATGTCCATGGACGTGGGCATTTTGTAGTCGAGAAAAGACGGGTTCAGGACATGCCCGTCCTTCTTGTCTCTGTGCAATTCCTCGAAAAAGATCTGCCCCATGGCCTGGATCCAGGCGC
>JAGUZM010000483.1 GCA_020060805.1 Deltaproteobacteria bacterium
TCTGCTTGATCGTGCTGTGGTGGGCCTGGGGAGGGTCCATGGCGATCTCCAGGTAGTCGAACCCCAACCGCGCTACAGCCTCCGCCTCCTCCAGCAGGGGGCGGACCGGGAAGTTCATCGCTCCGTAAAGCATGCCTTCTTCCTCCTCGGCGTGCCAACTACATCGAATCATTCATACCACATTCCTTCCCGTCATGTCATCCCTCGCTGCTGCACCCTGTTCCCATGGGATTCCAACACCGGTAGAAAGAAAAAAAGCCAGTGCGAAACCTTCTCTGGAATTCGTTTTGACATGACTTGTGACGCCGTGCTAATCCCTCCGGAGAATACTTCAACGGAGGTTGATGAAATGAGATGGAAAGCGACGTTCTTTGCGGGTCTTGTCGTTATTCTGAGCCTCCTTGGTTGCAAAGCGACATACGCCGTAGAGTTCATCTTCAAGGACAGGCAGTACTCCTTCCAGGCCCTTCGGACCATCGGTTACGCAGTGAGCGGCGGTGCCGATATTGGAGAATGTCTCAGGACCCTCTACAATATCAAGGAAGGGGACGATGAGGGCTGGTATGCGGCGTGGTTCAACACCGGCCAGGAGAGGGGGGCGGCGGGGGATGCGTTTCTCGCCAGCGGCTCCAGAATAAGCGCAAGGCAAGAGTACCTTCGTGCTTCCAACTACTTTCGCAACGCCGAGTTTTTCCTTCGCGCCGACCCGAATGATCAGAGAATCCTTTTCGCCTCACGCAAAAGCCGCGATAACTTCATGAAATGGGCCAGGCTCGCCGACTTCCCTGTGAAACCACTGAGGATCCCCTTTGAAGGAACGACTCTCCCGGGCTACTACCTTCAGGCCGACGGAACGGGAAAGAAAAGGCCCCTCCTTATCATACACAGTGGGTTTGACGGCACCGCTGAAGAACTCTACCTGGAGGCGGCCCATTTTGCACTCCAAAGGGGCTACAACTGCCTCATTTTTGAAGGGCCTGGCCAGGGCAAGGTGATACGGGAACAGAACATACCCTTCAGGCCCAACTGGGAGACGGTCCTCACTCCGGTCGTGGACTTCGCCCTCGAGATGAAAGGCGTTGATCGGGAAAGGATCGCCCTGATGGGAATCAGCTTGGGAGGGTATCTGGCGCCGAGGGCTGTTGCTTTTGAGCGGCGTATAAAAGCGTGCATCGCGAATGGAGGCATCTACGATCTTCACGCTGTTTCAAGGCTCACTCCTGAGCAGGAAAAGGCATTGGATACGGAGGACGGAGCCCGGGATATGGACCGGGAGATATATGAGATGATGAAAACAAACCCCTCCCTCCGTTGGGTTTTCGGCAACGGGATGTTCACCTTCCACACCAAGACCCCGTCCGGATGGCTCCGTATGACCCGGGCCTACACCATGAAAAACCTGGCTGAGAAAATCCAGTGTCAGATGCTTGTGGTCGACTCAGAGGGAGACAAGGACATGCCGGGGCAGGCAAGACAGCTATACGATGCTCTCACCTGCCCTAAGACGTTCCTCCTTTTCACAAAAGCGGATGCTGCGGAAGAACATTGCCAGATGGGTGCTGTGCTGATTTCCAACCAGCGCATACTGGACTGGCTGGACCGTATCATGAAGGGAAAATGAAACGGTTGCTCAAAAAGCCTTGCTAATGGACCGGCCCGCGATTGCCGGCATGGGACTTTCTTCCGTGGCTCTTGAAGTGCTGTTGAGCCTGGTACATGAAAGTTCTGATCGCAGCCTCCCTTCCGGGCTGTATGCTGGAATCATAAGCCGCATCCAGGTAGGGGACCCCCAGCTTGCTCATGAGGGGTTTGACGATCGCCGAGGTGGTCGTGCTCGGCATGCAGGTGAAGGGATAGACGTTCACCATGCCGTTATAGCCGTCCCGCGCACAGGCGATGATGGAAGCGATGCTGAGGCACGCTTCCGTGCCCACATCAAAAGAGTAGATGTTGTCCTCCTTGAGGATCTCTTCCAGGTGGGCGATGTCGTGATCGTCCGCGATGTCGAGCTTTGACTTCGCCCGCTTATAAAGCTGCCTCTGCCTCATCTGCTGGTAGTGCAGGTCCAGCCAGAAGCCCAGGGCCTTCTTGAAATGCTCTTTCATCGCTCCGAATCGCCATTGCCGCAGGCTCAGCCAGAACTCGGCTTTCTCTGTTCTCAGGCTGTCGTAGCTCACATAGTTGATCCACTCGCCGATGGAGGCATTGACGACCTCCGCGCCGTGTCTTTCCAGGAGCCTGAGGATGTTCTGGTTGGAATCCCTGTGCATCCTAACGAAGATCTCCCCCACGACGCCGATCAGGGGTTTGGGCGGGATTTTCGGGTCGATGATGGCCTTGCCCTCGCTGATGATCTCCTCCATCTTGTCCATGATTTTGTCAAAATCCTTCTTCGCCCCGTAGGCGGTAAAGCACTCCTCCATCGTGTGCATCGCCCTCTCGATGAACTCATCCGCCATTCCAGGCTCTTTTTCATACGGCCTGACCCGCCAGAGGAGCCTGTCCAGGATATCGGCGGTGACGAGGGAGAAGTACGCGGCCTTCCTGAAATCGAGAACCCTTTCCTTCTCCAGAAGGCCTTGAAGGGAGTATCCGTCTTTCGTGGTCAGGGCGCTGATCTTCAGTTTGTCCAACCCCGGGAACGAGTCGAGTACGATTCTCTGGTACTTGTTGTACAGCCCGAACCGGCAGGGCCCGTCGGATTCGGGGAGGAAGTAGACATAGCCGGAAGGGTTGAAAGCCTCACCCAGCCGCTCCCTTTCCTTGTTCACAAAAAAAAGGATGTCCCCCAGGGTGATCTGGCAGGGGTAGCACTCTTTTCCCGAAGTGTACTCCATCCCCAGGTCCATCCCCTTGAATGTCTCCAAAACCTTCGCGTTGACCCCAAAACCCCTGCAGGTCGCGCTGAACAGGTGGGCACCGAAACGGTTCATATCAGGAACCAGGACCGTTTTTTCGCCCAGGTTGAACTTGCCGACATTCTCACCCAGTGTCTTGAAAGTGACGACCTTCTGCGATTCCATGGACGCTAAAGACCCCTTTTATCAGTTCGGTGAACAGCGTAACCGCCGGGCTCCCCGATCTTATCGGAGGGTTCACCATCACCTTTTGTAGATTTATATCGCGATCCCGGCGAGATTTCCAACAGAAAAACACCCGGTCCCGGCCAAATCTCCCACGGCCCTGTGTCGGAGGCGTCAACAAAGGCATTAAGAATTGACGCACTGGTACCGTTAGCCTATAGTACGTTGTCCGGATGGACAACGACACGTCTTTCGACGCCCGTGACCTGGTTTGCTGAGTCAGAAATCCGTTACACAATCGACCCGAGCCGAAGCCCCCCGGGGGGTGTTCTCTCAGGACCCCAATACTGCATCGGGGCGTTTTGAACGCCCCCATAATCTTAATAGTCATTACCGGGAAGGCAGAGAGGGGCGTGACAGTCGGAGGGTTTCTCTTCTGGGGCTGTCCGGGGTGACTAAATGGCCCATGGTGCGGTTGAAGTGGCTCTGAACGAATGTGATTGCGGCCTGGAA
>JAGUZM010000282.1 GCA_020060805.1 Deltaproteobacteria bacterium
GCAACTCAGCACACAAAAGAAGACGTTTTAAAGTTATACCCGTATCTAGAACCTCAGGACGTTGACCAGGCCCTGGCCTATGCTGCCTGGAGGGTTGAGGAAATTGAAGTTCCAATCTATCCCGTGGCGGTATGAAACTTCTCATTGATATGAATCTCTCGCCCGAATGGGTGAAAGTTCTGGGTGATAAAGGCTACGAAGCAGTGCACTGGTCCAGTGTTGGCAATCCATGTGCGTCTGATCATGAGATAATGACTTGGGCAAAGGACAATGAATACGTTCACTTTTCTCATGATCTTGATTTTGGAGCAATACTCGCTGCTACAAAGGCCAGAGGCCCAAGTGTCATTCAGATTCGGTCTCAGGATATAAACCCGCACCACATAGGCAACGCAGTTGCCTCTGCGATCAACCAATTCAAATCTCACCTCGAAAAAGGCGCGCTGATCGTTATCGACGAAGCGAAATCCAGATCCCGAATACTTCCTTTACGATAAAAAGGCCCGGCCGTGGGTCGCTCCTTGAAAACAGGGCATGAACACAGTGCGAGAGCTCCCTTAAGGGTGTAAGTTCTTAAGTCTACACCCCCTCACCTAGCCTCTCCCCCTCAAGGAGACTGTGTCGCAAAGCCTAATGGTTGTCATTCCGGACGAGGAGGCCCGTGGCGGCCGAGCCCACCGGAGGCGGGCAAGCTCCGGAATCCAAGAAATGTCTTCCGTTCCTGTTTCTTCTGCCTCCCCCGGCAGGGAAAACCGGCCGGGGGATGACAAAATATGACACAGCCTGAAAGGGAGAGGAATTTCGTGTTGTTGGACAAGCTCGAGGGGGGCGGAAAGCTCAGCTGCCGATCGTTTCGCCGGGAGATCCCTGGCCTTTGAGCGTCAGGGCCGCCACAGGACAGACCTCGACGCAGGCAAGGCAGGTTTCGCAGGATGAGTCCGGCGAATCAGCGCCTCCGTAGAGGCTTATCACCGTGTTGAACCCTCTCCTGGCGAAAGTCATCAACGGCCGGTCGTGCCTGGACCGACACGCGTGAACGCATCTGCCGCAGAGGACGCATCGGTTGGGATAGTGGTCCAGAAAAGGATGGTCCTGAACGATCCTGGGTTCCTTCAGAAACAAATCGAGCTTGCCGGGTTTAAGGCCGACCCGGAGAAACTTGGCGATCCGCTGGAGGTCACACTTCTTGTTGGCCGGGCAATCCCCGCAGTCCACGTCATGGACCGACATGAAGAGGCGAAAAGCGCTCTTCTGGAGCCTGCGTACGGCGGCCGTGTCGGTCCTCACCACCATCCCCTGGCTCACCCGAACGGTGCAGGAAGGGACGGGCCCGCCATTCCCTTCGATTTCGACAAAGCAGAGCCTGCAGGAGGCAGGGGGCTCCTTCATCGCCTCGAGGTAGCAAAGGTTGGGGATGAAGATGCCCTTATCGAGGCAAGCTTGAAGCAGGGTCATCCCTTCCTCTGCCTCGATCTTTTTTCCGTCCACCTGGATTTTCACCATCATGGAGTTTCCCTAAACCATAGGTTGCCCAAATGAGCAGCGAAAGATCATATCACTGGGCGAACAAGCTTTCTCTTCAATACCGGAGCTCCCGGGCTGGTCATTTCAGAGAAAACTTCTTCGCCCCGTCCTGAAGGCGATTTGGGAAACAGCGCGTGAACAAATGACCCTTCATGGCCGCGGTTCAGGCCGCTCCACTACCGGGGCGAGATGACTGGGGGATACCTTCTTAACCGCGTTATATTCCACCGGGCATGCGACCATGCATTCTCCGCATTTCACGCACAGGGTCTGGTCAATCCCCTTTTTTCGATTCTTGGTCGTGAAGATCGCCTCCACGGGGCAGCTTCCGACGCACGCATCACAACCCCGGGCGCACTTGTCGAGATCGATGTAGAATGCCGTAATAGCCCTGCATGCGCCGGCAGGGCATCGCTTTTCCTTGACATGGGCTTCGTACTCTTCCCTGAAGTAGCGAAGAGAAGTGATGATCGGGTTGGGCGCAGTTTTGCCCAGGCCGCACAGGGAGCCGTCCTTGATCTCCAGGGCGAGGGTTTCCAGTTGTTCCAGGTCTTCTTCGCTCCCTTCCCCTTTGGTGATCCGCGCCAGGATCTGAAGGAGGTGGAAGGACCCGACCCGGCAGAACGTGCACTTGCCGCAGGATTCCTTTTGGGTGAAGTCGAGGAAATAGCGGGCCACGTCCACCATGCAGGTGTCCTCGTCCATCACCACCATGCCGCCGGACCCCATCATGGCCCCTGCTTCCTTGAGGGAATCGAAATCGATGGGGGTCTCAAGAAATCCGGAAGGCAGGCACCCGCCGGAAGGCCCGCCGATCTGAACGGCCTTGAACTTCTTTTTGTTGGGGATGCCGCCGCAAATGTCGAAAATCAAGGTTTTGAGGTCAACGCCCATGGGGATTTCCACAAGCCCAGGATGCACCACATCCCCGACCACGGAGAAGATCGCCGTTCCCGGGCTTCCCTCCGTGCCGATCGCTTTGTACCGGCCGGCTCCCTGGTTGAGGACGGCAGGAACAGAGGCAAAGGTCTTCACGTTGTTGATCACCGTGGAGCGGCCCCGGAGGCCCTGATGAACCGGGTAGGGAGGCCTGACCCGGGGCATTCCCCTGCCTCCCTCAAGGGATGCGATGAGGGCGGTCTCTTCTCCGCACACAAAGGCGCCGGACCCCTGGAAGATTTCCACCTTGAACTCAGAGCCGCTCCCCAGGATATTAGCGCCAAGAAACCCGCATTCTTCTGCCTGTCGGAGGGCC
>JAGUZM010000024.1 GCA_020060805.1 Deltaproteobacteria bacterium
CCAGAGGACATTAATCTCCGAAAGGCACTCCTGAAATTCATCGGCGATTTCTCAAACTGGGACCTTTCTTCAAACCAGGCATATCTTGAAGTTGGCCGAGGATTGGTCAAAGCGGCTCATTCCGAGGAAACTCCGCTTGTCGTTGATCCTTTCGCAGGGGGCGGCTCAATTCCCCTGGAGGCACTTCGCCTCGGCTGCGAAACGTTTGCGAGCGACCTTAACCCTGTCGCTTGCTTAATCCTCAAGGTAATGCTGGAAGACATTCCCCGATATGGAAGGCAAAAGATGAAAGCAAAAAGGCAAAATGGGGAAGAAGTGGAGGCGGAAGGGCTCGCCGAGGCGTTGAGGATCGTTGGGAAGGATATAAAGGATGCGGCACAGAAAGAGCTCTCCGAGTTCTATCCGAAAGATCCGGATGGAGCTACGCCGATTGCCTACCTCTGGGCGCGGACAGTCAAGTGCGAGGCTCCCAATTGTGGTGCTGAGATTCCTTTGATGCGCTCGTTTTGGCTATGTAAGAAGACCAACAGGAAAATGGCATTGCGATATGAGGTAAAAAAGAGCAATGGTGGGGTCCCCGTAGTTGAATTCGAAGTGTTCGAACCGAATGCGGATAAGGAGGTCGCTAGCGGCACCGTGACCCGAGCGAAGGCGACCTGCCTCTGCTGCAGCGCTGTTCTGCCGCCTGAGCGTGTCCGTGCACAACTTTCGCAACAGCGCGGAGGTGGAAACGTCATTTTCGATAAGGCGGGACGACAAATCGGCGGGGCAAAACTTCTAGCAGTAGTAACCTTGAAGCCCGGCGAGCAGGGTCGCCATTACCGGCTGCCTACGACCCGGGATCTCGCGCCAGTATGGAATGCTCAAAAGCGGGTCGAGCAATATCTGAGAGAATGGGAACGAAGCGATAAGAAGGGCTTGTCTTTGCTGCCTGATGAGCCGATGCCTACCAACGATAGTCACAGAGCTGTTGGTAGCCAACTTCCATTGTATGGCTTTAGAGTATGGGCTGACCTTTTTACGGAGCGGCAGAAACTCGCTCTGGTAACTTTGCAGCGGATAGCTGTATCAACTGAACAAACCGCACTCAAAGAAGGAATCGCTATCGCGGTTGACCGTATGGCGGATGGCAATGCGTCAGTTTCGAATTGGCTTCCATCTCGCGAAGAGGTAAAACACGTTTTCGGAAGACAAGCACTGCCCATGGTTTGGGATTTTGCTGAGGTTAGCCTTCTATCGGACGCGACTCGAAGTTGGTCTGGTGCGATTGACTGGATTGTCAAAGTTGTGCAGGCGTGGCATGGCTCGCTGAGCGGCCAAATCAATGTTGCCGATGCTGCTGAATCACCGTTGCCAGACCAGACAGCGCCAATCTGGTTCACCGATCCCCCCTACTATGATGCCATCCCCTATTCGGACCTCGCGGATTTCTTTTTTGTTTGGCTGAAGCGCACGTTGCCTGGGCATTCGTTGCTACGTGATCCCTTCGAGCCCGACAACCATCTCACTCCTAAGAAAGCAGAAGCCGTTCAATGCGAGAAGGTTTTAACGGCTGAGGGAAAACCTAAGGATAGGGAGTTCTATGAGACTGCTATGGCGCGCGCCTTTGCTGAGGGACGAAGAATCCTTAAAGAAGATGGTATAGGAGCGGTAGTTTTCGCGCACAAGACCACGGAGGGATGGGAGGCATTGCTCTCTGGAATGATCGAAGGCGGCTGGACTATTACTGGCTCTTGGCCAATATCAACTGAAATGGGGACACGACTTAACGCAAGAGAAACAGCGTCACTTGCCACAAGCGTTCACCTTGTCTGCCGTCCACGGCCTGATGCTGCCCCTGTGGGTGACTGGGCCGAGGTTTTGAGGGAGCTTCCATCTCGTGTCGGAGATTGGATGGAACGGCTTCAGAATGAAGGAGTGCGTGGCGCCGACTTGGTGTTTGCCTGTATCGGACCAGCATTGGAAATCTTTAGCCGGTACTCTCGAGTTGAGACGGCTGATGGGAAAGAAGTGAAGCTCGCTGAGTACTTGGAAAAGGTGTGGGAGGTGGTAGGAAGGACAGCTCTTGAACAGGTGCTCGGAATAGCTGAAGCGCAGGCGAGGAACAGTGCCACCGGGGCACTGGAAGAGGATGCCAGGTTGACGGCGCTTTTTCTCTGGACGCTTCAGTCCACCAATGGTGAAAGAAAAAATCAAAAGGAAAAAGGCAAAAGTGAAGAAACAGACGAGGACGAAGAAGATATAGAGGATGACGAGGAAGAGAGACCCCAACGAAAACCAAAAGGATACAGCCTTGTATTCGACGTGGTGAGGCGGTTTGCACAGCCTTTGGGGATTGACCTTCCCAAATGGGAGGGCCGGGTGATTGAAACCAAGAAGGGGGTGGTGCGGCTTCTTCCGGTGTCAGAAAGGGCCAAGGTGCTTTTTGGGAAGGATGGAGCAAAAGCTGTCGCCTTTCAACTGGAAAGCACACCTCAGCCTGACACTCAGCTTGTTCTGTTCCCTGGTGCAAAGGAGCATGTGGGGATTCGAACTCGCGTGGGGAAACGGCCTCGAAGCATGGCTCAGGCAGCCGAGCTCAGCGCTGACGCCGCAGTTACCACCCTGGACCGGGTCCATGCAGCCATGCTCCTTCAGGCAGCCGGGATGACCAATGCCTTGAGGGCGCTCATGAAAGCGGAGAAGGACAGGGGCCCTGGCTTCCTGCGGCTTTCCAATGCCCTGTCAGCCCTGCTTAAGCCCTTGGAGGCGTCAAACGCGTTAGCGAAGGAGGAGAAACGGCTTATCGACGCCATGCTTTTGGCTATGCCGAAGTAGGTGGTATGGAACACAAAAGGGTTTTCTGGCAAATATCAGGAGGCCCGGTAGACCGAAGCTACGCCGATGTATTTTTAAGCCACGGCGTTGCATTGATCGGCCCTGGGTACCCCGGTCCATGGGCTCCTGAAATGAGCGATGATGAATTTGAGGGCGGATTTGTGCGCCGCTTTGCCCAAGAGGTAGAGATAGGAGATGTTTTCCTGCTAAGGTCAGGGGCAACAACAATCCGAGCGATTGGGCTAGTCGCGAGCGCTTATCTGTACCTACCCCAATTCGATGACGTGAATGGGTGGGACCTATCACATGGGCGAAGGGTCCGGTGGTGCGTTCTTCCAAGCGAGTATAGCTTTGAAACAAGGGTTTTCGGGGCCAATCCAGCGCGCCTCACCAGAGTCGGTAATCCAGTGGTGCTGGACTATGCGGAACGGTTTATCAATTCACCCCCGACTCACTGGCAAAATGCACCCCTTCCCACTCTACCAGAGGAAGAGCCTGCTCTGACAGAGCTTCCAGCCTTTGTGCAGGACCTGGTGGCGCGGGTCCACGACCTGATGAGACTCTACTGGGACCCAGATGCCTTTGGCGACTTTCCAAAGGAGGATGAACTGGTAGCTCATTATGTCGTACCACTCCTTCATACGCTCGGATGGCCCGTGGAGAGAATCGGAATCAAGTGGAGAGACGTGGATGTTTGTGTGTTTCGCGATTTGCCTCGCACCCCCGAAAGTTGCCAATTCATTATCGAGGCAAAGAGACTCGGAGCTGGCGTGGAAGGAGCGCTGGAGCAAGCAAAGGGTTACCTGCGAAACCTGCGCATAACACGGGATATAGTCGTCACTGACGGGATACGTTACAGAATGTACAGTTCGGAAAAGGGCTTCGCCCCGGTAGCCTACGCCAATCTAGCCCGGCTCAAACCTTCCGCCCTAGAACTCTTCTCACGCATGAAGGCTCAGTAGGAGGTTGACCATGGAACCCTGGTACAAGGTCGTCAATCCACGGAAAGAAGTCCGAGAAGGTCGGTCCTTCAACCCCGATGAGTTCGCCATTGCTCTCGACCAGGTGGTGGCAAACAAGGGGCCTGCCGATTACCGGAAGCCTGAGCAGTTCTTCTCCCGCACGTGCTTCACCCGTGCATTGGTGGATCATGCTGGGATGGTGCTCCGTCGCCTCGCCGGTGAAACGGTCAACACCGCGCCAGTCGTGACCCTCATCACCCAGTTCGGCGGTGGTAAAACCCATACACTGACGGCCCTATATCACCTTGCCAAGAAAGGGGCCGATTCAATCAAGTTTTCAGGCATCAACAAGCTTCTCAAGGAAGTAGGCCTCTCTAAGGTGCCGGCCGCGAGGGTCGCAGTTTTTGTAGGAAACGCCTGGGACCCCGGAGAGGGATGCGAGACCCCCTGGATCGACATCGCCCGGCAACTCTCAGGAGAGAACGGCGTGAAAACCCTTGGAAGCAAGGCCAAGGAAACGCCTCCCGGTACCCAAGCGATTGGAAAGGTATTCGAGGCAGCCGGCGGCCCCGTCCTGATCCTGTTTGACGAGGTATTGAATTTCATCAACCGGCACCGGGGCATGGCCGACTCCTTTCATGCCTTCATCCAGAATCTAACTGTCGCAATGACGGGCACCACCCACGGCGCTGCTGTAGTAAGCCTCCCGAGAAGCCAGGTTGAGATGACCAACTGGGATATGCAGTGGCAGCAGAGGATCACGAAGATTGTTCGACGGGTTGCCAAGGATCTGATTGCCAATGACGAATCGGAGATCAGCGAGGTGGTGCGGAGACGCCTTTTTGAAGACCTCGGGAAAGACAGGGTGCAGAAGCAGGTTTCCAAGGCCTTTGCAGACTGGTGCTTTGAACGGCGCGCCCAATTGCCTCCTGAATGGACTGCCGTGGATACGA
>JAGUZM010000295.1 GCA_020060805.1 Deltaproteobacteria bacterium
AAGTCCAGAGAAGTCACCTTCACCTTGCTCAGGCTAAGAGCGAGTGGATCTATATCAATGCCTAAGCCGAACCTACCGAGTATCATTGCTTCAAGGATGGTGGTGCCAGACCCTGCCATGGGGTCGAGAACCCTTTCCCCTGGAGCAGTCAGGGCTATGATGAATTTTCTTGGGAGCTGGGGGGGAAATTTCGCAGGAAAGGAGTGGAAATTGTGAGTTGTGTAGGACCCATTTTGACCATGGAAATCAAGATCTTCAGCAAGTGCTTTTCTTAGAATCTCTCTCGTGTTATTTTGATTAACTCCAGCACCCCGGATGGGTAATGATTCCGAGGGATTAAACAACCCAATTTGGACGGGTTTAATGGTCATGAAGGTTTGCCCCAAGGAGAGACCAGGGTGTTAAAATGAATTCAACTTATTGTTAGACCAAAAACACGTTTCGGTCAAGAGAGTTAGGGGCGGCTACTTAAGGTGGATCACTTTTGTGGTTCTCCTGGCAGACCCCGCCCAACGGCGAATCAAAAGACTTTCACCGCCGGTAGATTCAAAGGAGTGACACATGGCGATCCCAGGGGGGCTTCTGACAACAGCGATGGCGGTCATGCCTCACAAGGATGTGGACAGGGCCCTTCAGGCAGCCCTGTCTCTCGACATTCCTTTCTGGCCTCAACTGCCGAGGTACAGCTACTACGAGGACATGTACGTTCAGGCATCCGAGCATTTCCCTGGGATTGTTCTCGACATGGAAAACCGGACCCTTCGCTTCTCCATGGAGAAGTTCATTTCCGAGGTGGAAGAGACGATGGCCCACTTCGACGAACCCGGCTTCTTTGATATCAGCGACACCTATTCTGTTGTCTACAAGCGGTTTCTCGAATTCGATCACTCCGACCGCCCCGCCATCCGAGGCCAGCTGGAAGGGCCCATCAGCTTCGGGCTCAACGTGAAGGACCAGGATGACCGGCCCATTCTTTTTGACGACACGGTCAGGCCTTTTATGCTCGAGTTCATGGCAAAGAGGGTCAATGTCCAGTTAGAGCGCCTGAAAAAGCTCAACCCCAATGCTTTCATGTATATCGATGAGCCGGGGCTGCAGTTTTTGTTCAGCGCCATGGCCGGCTACGGCGATCAGGCAGGGAAGAGAGACATGGAAACGTTCTTTTCCATGATTGAAAGACCTCGGGGCGTTCACCTCTGCGGAAACCCTGACTGGGATTTCCTTCTGAACATGGATCTCGACATTCTGTCCATGGACATTTACACCAACGCAGAGGTTTTCCGGTCCTACGCAGGCTCTATCCGAAGATTTCTCGATCGGGGAGGGGTGCTGGCCTGGGGTATTGTCCCGACCAACTTTGAGCCCTTTACCAAGGAGAGCATCCCCACCCTTGAAAAAAAACTGGTGGAGGTGTGGGGGTCCCTTTTTGAGAAAGGAATCGACAAGGATTTCCTCATTTCACGGAGCCTGATCTCACCCGCCACGTGCTGCCTTGTCAACCCGGACGGCGAAAAAACCGTCGAGGAGGCCTTCGGCGTGGTCAAAGCCCTTTCGGAGAGGTTGAGGGAGAAGCATGGACTCTAGCCTGGATGAACCCCTCGGCGTCGCGGCGGAGAACCTTCTTGACATCATATCCAGGCTTCATTAATGATGGGGCTGCATTCCTCGGTTTTCACCCACAGGCTTAGATCCTTTTTCAGACCTGGAGTCGGGACATGAAGGAAAGGCTTTTCTCCGGAGCCAAGACACCTCTTTGGAGAAGGAGCGTAAAACCCTTCATCTTCATCGCCATCGGGGTGATCATCGCCTTTCCGATCTTCAGCATCACCTATTACACCACGGTGCGGACCTCAACCCCTCAATTCTGCGCCATTTGCCATGAGATTCAACCTGCCTATGACACCTGGAAAACCTCGACCCACGTCAACAATCCCCAGGGTTTTGTCGCTGACTGCATGGACTGTCACCTCCCGGCGCCCCATGACACCTTTGACTTTTTCTTCGCAAAAACGGCCCATGGCATCAGGGATGTCGTCGTCCACTTCCTCCAGGAGGAGTACGACCGCCAGAAGAACCGGGAGAAGGCTTATGCATCCTTCAAGAACGAGCAGTGCCAGAAGTGTCACAGGAATATCCTCTACATACCCAACAAACGAGGGGCAATGCTAGCTCACAGGGATGTGGTTTATGCGAAACCGGGGTATGAAAAAAGGTGTGTGGACTGCCACAGGGATCTCGTTCACAACCCCACGCCGCTATACAGGTACAAACAGTATCAGGACTCCTACAGGGGTTTAGGACTTTAATACATCCAAAGGATCCGTACAGACATGATGAAAGGGGGGATCGCGATGAGAAGGGTGACGATCATAGGTGTGCTGGGCCTCTGCTCGATGGGGCTCATTGCTTCGGGCGCTCTGATGGCGAGTGCCCAGATGGCGAAAAATCTGCCCAAGGACAAAGAATTCAGGATCGAACGGAGCATGCCCCCGCAGGCCGTTGCCTGTATAGAGTGTCATAAGAAGGAGAACCCCGGGCTTTTCGCAGACTGGGCTCAGAGCCGGCACGCGAATGCCAACATCACATGCTACGACTGCCACAAGGCGGAGGAGTCGGACGCTGACGTGAGCAGGGAGCACTACAAGCAGTACGAGCGGAGTGATGTGAAATACGGAACCAAGGAATACAAGGTCCCTGTGACCGCTGTTGTGACGCCCAAAGACTGCTCCCGGTGCCATCCGGACGAAGCAAAGCAGTACAACCAGAGCAAGCACGCCCATACCGTGGAGATCATGTGGAAGATCGATCCATGGCTCAACCATGGGATGAACAGTGAGTTCGAGCGTATTTCCGGCTGCTACACCTGCCACGGGACAGTTCTGAAAATGAAGGATGGATCCCTGGATCCTACGACTTGGCCCAACGTGGGCGTGGGAAGGGTGAACCTGGACGGGAGCAAAGGCTCGTGCACAGCCTGCCACACCCGGCACCAATTCTCGGTCATGGAGGCGAGGAAGCCGGAGGCTTGCGGCCAGTGCCATCTTGGCCCGGACCACCCTCAAATTGAAATCTACATGGAGTCCAAACACGGGGACATCTACACCGCTCACGGCTCCAAGTACAACTGGAACGCCGCGCCCGGCACCTGGACACCCGGCGTGGATTACAGGGCACCCACCTGCGCCGCCTGCCACATCTCCGGCGCAGGACCTGTCCAGACCTCCCACGACGTGACGGAGAGACTGGCCTGGGAAACCCAGGCGCCCCTTACCGTTCGGCCCCAGGATTTCAAGCCCTTTCCGGCAAAAACCAGCTGGCAAGTGGAAAGGGACAAAATGAAAGCCATCTGCTTGCAGTGCCACGGGAAAACATGGACAGAAGGACATTTCGTCAAGCTCGATAAAGCGGTGCAGGAATATGACGAAGTCTACTACAAACCCGCTAAAAAGATGCTCGACGACCTGTACGCCAAGGGCCTCTTGGACAACACGAAGACGTTCGATGAGCGCCTGGAAATCGAGTTCTACGAGCTTTGGCATCATGAAGGCCGGCGGGCGCGCTTTGGCGCAGCCATGATGGCTCCCGACTACGCCTGGTGGCATGGCTTCTACGAGTGCAAGAAGCGATACAACCATTTCATGGAGGAGGCCCGCGACCTCATTGAGCACAACAAGAAAGCCTACATCGCAAAAGATTTTCCCAATGCCACGGGGAGCACCACGAAGCCGGTGGAGGTCTTTGGGAAAAGCAAGTAGGCCGGTTCAGCGACCAAGACATCTCTGTGCTGAAAGAAAACCCCGCTCATCGCGGGGTTTTTTCTTACTGAAACCAACATCGCCTAATGATATCCGAGGGGACAAAATGGGCTTGCATGGCCGCCGGCGTAGCAGGCAAAATTGGAGTGGTCCTCACGGTGGCTCGCTACCCAGTCCGCCCATTCATCAGGCCATATCTCAACTCTCGGTCGGACCAATTCCTCCGAGATCCTGTCTTTCTCGGTCAAAGAGAGGTATTCTCTCAGGGTCATCTCTTTTTTCCTCTTCATAATCACACCTCCCCTCTGGCTCAACATCTTTTGTTCCTAACCTAACTATGCCCCTGAGAATGTCAACAAGGGGCTCCCCGGGCTTCCCATCGTTTGCATTCGTCGCCCGAATTTGATAGAATTTTCAACGAATAATCGTCGCGAAAGGTGGAAAGCCATGGGGGAGTTAGGAAAGCGCAGGCATGACCGCAAAAAGGATCTGAATCTTGTGGATTATATCATCCTCGATAACGAAGGAGAGCAGGTGAGCCGGGGCATGGGTCGCACGCGGAACGTGAGTGAGGCAGGGCTCTTGCTCGAAACCCACCGATCCCTTGAAGTGGGGCAGGATATTCTCATCACCCTCGGCCTGAAAAACGAAACAATCCAGGTCAGAGGAAGGGTCGTTCACATCCATGAACCCACGTTGGATAAAAGGCACTGCGCAGGCATTAAATTTGTAGTCATCGGAGAAACGGACAGGCGCGTGCTGAAGAAAATGATTCAAGCCATGAGCCAATAGCTCCCGGACCGCCCCGCCCCACAGAAGCGCCTTGCTTCCTTGCGCGGGCCGCCTTGGATTGACTTTCTGGCCCACGTTACCTATTTTTCTTGATGGAATCTCCCAGCACACTCGAATAGCATCGGCTCGGATGCCTTCGGGGTCATGTTCATAGAGATCTTTGCCTCGTCGTTTGCTCTGTCTTGGGTGTTGGGCGGCATTCGTTAAGCCGGGTGAAGGAGAAAGGAGGGAGGACAACATGTCTTTGGTTACGATATCAGGAGGAATCGGTACAGGGGCTGAGCAGATTGCAGCGCTGGTTGCCAAAGAGGCGAACCTGGAGCTCTTCGATGACAACCGGATCCGGGAAAAGGCGATCACCATGGGCATCCGCGCTGAGGATTTGAAGGGTCTGCAAGAAAAAACCCCCAGTTTTTTTGACTCCCTGAGGTATAACCCCGAACTCTACCTGGATATTCTGGAATCCGTGGTCTTTGAAGTCTCCCGCCAGGGAAAAGGAGTGATCGTGGGACATGGCAGCCAGGCGCTCCTCCGCGATTTCGGGTGCGCCATGCATGTCCTGATCCACGCTTCCGATTCATACCGTGTTCAGGAACTCGTGGAGAAGCATGCCCTGACCAGGAAGGCTGCGGAAAAGATGATTCAGAGGAAAGACGATGAAAAAAGAGGGTTTTTCAGGTTTGCCTTCCGCATGGATTGGAATGACCTCTCCCTCTATGACCTGGTGATCCACACCGAGAAACTGGGTCCTGAGGGTGCTGCGAAACTCATCCTTGAAGCTCTCTTTTCGGATGCGGTCAAGGAGTGCAGCCTGAAGGCCATGGAGACGATGGAGCGAATGTCCCTGATGAAAAAGGTGCAGGCCGCGTTGCTGAAAGAACGTTTCAGTTACAGCCAGTTCCATGTTGACGTCCCGGAACAAGGCCTTGTTGAGATCGCCGGTTACACCTCGACGGAGGAAGAAAAAAAACGAATGGTCAGAGCAGCCAGGGATGTTCCCGGGGTTTCCAAGGTGAAAGATGACATCGGGATCATGCCTTCCGGCGCATACTAGGTGAAGACCGTTTTCCGTCCCTGCCCTCGCCGTGGCCCGGCGAATATTGAAAGACCCCCCTCTTGACAAGAGGGAGGCCTTCAAGGACAATCTTTTCAAGAGCGTTTCTTTTTCCCCTTCCCTTTATGGATCGATCCCTCATTGCTTTTTTTCTGTGAGGCCGGGTATGAGCATCACACGCAGGCGTTTCATCAAGAATTCCTTGCTCGTTGGCGGCACGATGCTCGTCTCTCCCTCTTCTCTTCTCTCCGGGACAAAAGAAAAAGAATCCTGGCAGCCCGCCTACGCAAAACTGGAAAGACAGGGCAAATTCGCCAAAAGGGTGGAAGGGGCCTACGCGATTTTCGAGGACTGCCAGCTCTGCCCCAGGGCTTGCCGGGTCAACAGAGCCAGAGGAGACAAGGGGTTTTGCGGGGCTCCTGCAAAACCCGTGGTTTTCAGCGCCCACCCTCATTTCGGGGAGGAGATGCCCCTGGTGGGGCATGGTGGATCGGGCACGATTTTCTTCTCCAACTGCAACCTGCGGTGCATCTTCTGCCAGAACTGGCCTATCGCGCACGAGGGCAAAGGAAAGCAGGTACGGGACGAGGATGTTGCGGAGATGATGCTGAAGCTCCAGAAGATGGGTTGCCACAACATCAACCTTGTCACGCCGACCCATGTCATGCCGAACATCCTGAGCGCCACGCGCATGGCTCTCAAAAAAGGGCTGCGCATTCCC
>JAGUZM010000328.1 GCA_020060805.1 Deltaproteobacteria bacterium
ACCGGTGAGTGGGTCCATTCTTCATCGGTGGTGACACCGAAGCTTTCCAGACCTGGCCGTGGTAATGGGCCAGCATGGTCCAGAACCTCATGAGCGTGGAGGCTGGAATGCGGATTCCAAAGATAGGCAAATCACGCTCTAGAAATGTCTGAGTGAATTGCCGTCGCCAGATGAAACTATCTTCGGAGTTCTCTGCAGTGAAAGAAGGCGGGAACCCTCCATGAAGCCATCGTTGGTTAAGACTAGCCGGCCCGACTTCCGAAAGTGAAAAACCCGAAAGCTCCACCACCTCTATACGGCCCGCGAGCGATTCCGAAGCCTGTTTCAAGAGGCCAGGGGACGCGCTTCCGAGAATGAGGAATCTCGCCGGGAGGGGCTTCCTGTCTGACAGGACTCTAAGGACAGGAAAGAGCTCAGGCCGGCGCTGCACTTCATCGATAACGACGAGACCCGAAAGGGGTCTGAGTGTGCTCATGGGTTCGTCAAGGACGCCAATCGTCGCCGGGTCCTCTAGATCGAAATAATGAACAACTTTCTGTCCTTTGGAAAGCGTCTGAGCGAGCGTAGTCTTTCCACACTGACGTGGTCCTACAAGAGCAACCACACGGCTTCGTTTAAGAGCAGTAAGAACCCGCTCTGTGGCTTTAGGGCGATCAATTATCATGGTTCGCAATATACCATGAAAATCATGCACCAGCAACAGGATTTTCATGGTGAGTTTCCAGGATGATCTCTGACATCTCGCCCCCTATCCCCTGGTCGTCTTCGGCCCCGCCAGAGGCTGGTGAACTGCATTTCACCAACCAGTTCTGAGTCTCCGTCCTTGACCCTCGCGCTATGATAAGGAAGTGTTCGTAATCAGCCCTCGTCTTCCTGCCAAAGCCTTCAGAAATGTTGGCACTGATTGACCCGCATGAGCGCAGAATCTGGTCGATCACCACCCACGCACCGCGCTTGTTCGGAAATGACTCAACTATTGCTGCAACGCGCAGGAAAAGGTCGTGAGCTTTTTGCCAGACGATCAAGTCCTTAAATGCTTGCACAGTCTTCACTCTCTCCCTTCCTGCCATTTCCCCTACATCCCTAGTTCCCTCCCTCCCTTCTTTTCCCTTCCTCAACTAATCCCTTGCTGCGAAGCTGCACGCAATCCCTTCAATGTCAGGTCATCGATTCCATCGCAAAAAATAGGGGATGCGCAAAAAATAGGGGACGTACATCATATTATTATTTGATAGTTCCGATGAACGTGGTACTAAGCCCCAATGCCTCGGATGCATGGCACGATCTCATCGGGCGTGGAATCGACCACAGCAGAATCTTTCTGAGTGATGCCCATTGCAACAGTCTTCTCAATCCCCAGTTGAGAAGCTCGTTAGGCTACTCGGTCATCACTGACCCTTCCATCAGAAAAACGACCTTACGCATCTTTTGCCTTTCAGGCTGCCACTTGTCAGTACCGCAGTAAAAAGGGGGAGGTCGTTTGGTACGAGGGCAACAATACTTTATCGAAGGCAGGAAATAATAAAATAATGTCCCCTATCCATAGATTCCTCTACCACTTCAAGCTTCAGGTGGCGACTTGTGTAATCGAGGGATCTCTCTCTGAGAGTGTTCAAGATTGCCTGGGTCTTTTTCTTCTTTTCCATGCCGCTTGTGCTAATAAACAGCAGATAGTCTGGTTTGAAGTGTGCAATCACCAGGATATTGGGAATTGTCTGGTCACCTACAAGAGAGACGAGGCACGTTTTCATTGCTCACACCCCGTATTTCCTGAAACCTTTGTGTTGGAAATGGTGGGTCAACTTCACCGTTCGATCAGGCTGCGCCTCCTCAACCACCTGCCGCTCCGTGGTCGACTAGATCGGGATTAATCCCTTTTCTTCAGCGAACCTTACCATCAGATAAGAGCCACCGAAATCTCCCTAGACGAGCACGTAATCCCCCTTTTTTGCTAAATCGGATAGCCACGATTGAATTGGTTTGATATAGCCCTTAATCTCCTCCAGCTCAGACGGGATATTTCTCCGGGCTCCCGCAGATCCGCTGGCAGGCTGATAATACGCCCAACACCGAGCGAGGTTAGAGCGTCCTGTTCCTGGTCAAGTGTGAAACTATGGTTAAAGACGAGAAAAAGAGTGGGCGTCATAAATCTTGACAATTCCTGTAGTTCTTTTTATTATACATAAAAAATACACAATACGGAGACATAATGAGTGCTATCAGGATAAATATAAGTCTGCCCAGAGAAATCATTACTGAGCTTTCGCAAGAGGTTCCGCCGAGGAAACGGAGCAGGTTTATCGCCGAGGCGATTAAGCGTTCCCTTAGGGAGCAGAGGAACCGCAGCCTGGCAGCGGAATATGAAGAGGCGGCGGAGGAGATGCGGAGGATCAACCAGGAACTCGAGGGAAGCGTTGGCGACGGGCTCGATTAGGCGAGGGGATGTCTTTCTGGTCACCTTTGATCCCACAGTGGGGGCTGAAGCGAAGAAAACTCGGCCCGCGGTTGTCGTATCAAATGACATCAACAATGCCCACTCGCCAATCATATCCATCGCACCCATCACCTCGAATATCACTCGTGTCTACTCCTTTGAGGTTGAAATCCCACCCCGCACTGGAGGACTCAAGTCACG
The DNA here is from genome assembly GCA_020060805.1 of Deltaproteobacteria bacterium. Lineage (GTDB taxonomy): Bacteria > Desulfobacterota > DSM-4660 > Desulfatiglandales > HGW-15 > JAHECH01. The sequence continues at coordinate 2,636 of JAGUZM010000328.1, forward strand.
GTCTAAGGTCATGGTGAACCAAACGAGGGCCGTGGATAAAGTCCGCCTCATCAAACATATGGGCCGGCTACCTGACGACATGATGAAAGCCGTGGACCGCGCACTCCGACTCCATTTTGATCTCTGATCCTCCTCTTTTCATTCGCCTTATTTGACTTAAAATTGGCTTCAGAAAGGTGTCTATCTAAAATATTGCCCAGATTATACCCTTGACAAGGGAGTATTTCTGAGATATTATTTTCCCAAGCATAAGCAAAAGAGACTAACATGTCCAAATATCAGAAAAAGATCCAAGTGCTGTTGACCGAGGAGCAATTCCGAGACTTGGGCGAAATAGCCGCTCGACAGAAAAAGAAGCTCGGCACTCTGGTCCGGGAGGCGATTGAAGAATACCACCTGAAACAGGCCAAACAGCGCCGCATCGCCGAAGCTGTGGACCGGCTTCTTTCTCTGCCCGAAGTTCCGGTTCCCGAGGATTATCAGGAGTGGGAAGAGGAATATCTCAAAAAGAAGTACTCCCAGCCATGAACTCGCTTTCTTACCGATTCATCGATGCCAATGTTGTCATGTATTCCCTCGGGGGTTCGCATCCGCTAAGAGACCCATGCAAGGCAACCCTGGAGAAAATAAGAGAAGGCGGATCAGAAGTTGTGACTAACACGGAAGTGCTCCAGGAGATACTATACCGGTTCTTCTCTATAAAGAAGTACTCCTTAGGTGAACTGGTTTATACTTCCATGGTCGAACTCTGCGTAGAGGTTCTGCCGGTGACTCTCAAGGACACCCATCGGGCGCTGGAGCTACTGAAGAGAACCCCTGATATCACCTCTCGGGACGCCATTCATGCAGCCACCATGATCAACAATGGGGTCGAGGAGATCTACTCCACTGATCCTCATTTCGATCTCATCCCCGAGATCCGCCGCCTCCAGCCCCACTCTAATCTCTGATCCTCCCCTTGCGTCATTCTATTTTGACAATCTTGAACGCGTTGCCAATCTTCTCCACTTCGACGGTGGCAGTGACCTCTTTTCTCTTATCAAATAACCTCTGCCGGTACACTTCCGGAACTAGCGATTTGTCCCTTGTCTCTGCGGGTTTTCTGTTAGGTACAATGGCGGTGATTGTGCCGTCATTCGGCCTGTAGGTCAGCTTTGCCGTTTCCCAAGTTTCTCTTAGGGTAATCGGGGGAGGGAAGGGAGTTGGGTAAGGGCTGCTTTCCGCACTTAGCGGTCGGATATCTGTTGGTACTGATGTGAGGGGCGGGCTACGATTGATGAGTTCTTCTTGCCGTTCCGACTCGATCATTTCGAACTCCCTCAAATCGGCGTGTGTTGCCTCTTGCAGCACTACCCATCCAAAAGGTTTCAGGTGCTGCTTAGTTCCCTCACCGACCAATTGCCCCGGATACCTTCGATTTCGTAGAAAGCACGCTTCAGCTCGTCGTCGAGATCAACAATCAATTCCAGGTGACTGTAAGAAAGCCGCTGAATGATTTTATCCGGGATTCGAAATTGTGGGGACGCTGTCCCCACTTTTTCAAACGATTTCGCTCCCGCAGGCAACAGCTTTTTCAATTGTGCGGACACTGTCCCCACAATCTCAGGATAAAGGCGATAAAAGCGGAGATAGCGATAAAGCTGGCGACGGTTGCAGTTACTGACCCTGAGTTCAGTTAGGCATCTGGCAAGTTCAGAGAGGAGACCATCGCCATAGTTGGCTCGGTCCGAACCGTGCAGCTCGTACTCGGAGATTTAGCAGCCAATCAGCCAGTTGCGGAGCGTCAGGCTAAGGTTCACCGCCCGTCCGACTTGTGCTGCCAGTTCTTCATGCACCTGCCGGATTACACCGACCAGCTTTTCAAAATTCCATTCGTGATGATTCGTGTCCATTCGTGGTTCCTAGAGTTCCTCCAGCGGTTGGGATTTACGGCAATCCGGTCAGGCTGTGCGAATGATCAAGCGGACCGTAACGAGCCCAGGAAATCCCCCTCGGTCCCCCTTTAGAAAAGGGGGAAGAAAAAGCGTGCCCCCCAACCCTCTCCTACGCAAGGGAGAGGAAGCGAGGAAAGGGAATTTCGTTTATGCGATTCTTCATGGGTGTATTAAACCAAATGGAAACCGGGACTTCACGCACTGCAACGTTGCCGCGTGGGGACAGGAAACAAAAAACCCCATTCCTTCATGGAAATGAAGGCATGGGGTCACTTTTCTCCCGTGCGAGGTCAGCCATTTATTGCCCTGTTTCAGGTTAACAAAAAGGAAGACCTGCAAGTGAGCTAATATAACAAAACGTTTGTCGAGTCAATGTTATTTGGCGGAGCAAAGGATCGTGGGTTTTGAAGGGTACTCGAGAATCACAAAAGAGCTTTCGGCATCATTCCACGCCAAAAGCCCTTCGGGTTGCGGGTTTCGAGTCCGGTGAATCGGACTTCAAAAATAGAGATTATGAACGCTGGACTTAAAAGAGTAAAATAGGAAAAGGGTCTCGATTGGCGATTGGGGTCATAGGGTGTGGACTTATTCTCTAAGTACCTGCCTTCTCAGATAACCATTCATTGATAAGGACATCTTCTGATTTATTTAATGTTTTCGCCTTGTCCTTTATCACAGCATACAGGTCACGGTCGATGCCTACATACTTTTTCTTTTTCAGTGAGAACTGAACTTCGGATACCGCTTGAACATCATCGAATTCCCCAAAGTCATGTTCATCCCAAAAATCAGAGGCCTCATTTATAGACATGTCTTTGATATTCTTATTTTTTACCATATCGTTTCCGCTCGCTGTTATTCATGTCTCTTGCCGTAACAATAAGAGCCTTATCCTGGAGCTTTCTGACAAAAAAGACGGACAAAAATCGCCCGGCTTCGGTTTTGCCAAGGGCATTGTACAAATGTTCCCCTTCAACTTTGCCTCTTTCCTTTCGAAAAAACTTACAGTCGCCACCCAGCACCTCTTCCACTTCAGAGGGTAAGACATTGTGCTTCCACGCGAGTTTTTCGACTATCCGCTCAAGCCATATTATATCCTTTATGGTCACCAAGATTCAACGAACCTTATAGAAGCTTGCAGTGTTTTCAAGCCGTCTTTTTTCCAAGTGCCGCTATTTTGGGACTTCAGCCGGTGACAGTTGACGTTATTTTGATCCATTGGCACGGGAAAAGCAACTTCTTTCGGGACTCTTTTTTGCCGGTCTTAATCGTTTGTGCTACCAAGGGGCTACATATGACGTTCGAGAATGCCCCGAAACCTGGGATGATCGCTGTTCGGAACTGGGGCTTCCTCGATACCTGGGAAGGAAGGATCTAGAAAGTGAAGGCTTTGTGTCAAAGACCTTCAATAAACCATCTCAGTCCTTGCCTTCTCCATGCGGATGCAATAGCGGGCGTTGGGTCTCTTGCCCGCTGAGGCGATCTCCAGGGCTCTCAGGGCATAGGCACCAGAACGGGTCAAAAGAACTCCCCTCACAGGCGGCCGCCGGTTTCGACGAGTTCCTGGAGACCCTCGAGGTCGAGGATGCGGATATGAGGGCCCTCGTACTCGATCAGGTTCTGGGCGGTCATCTTTCCCAGAATCCGGGAGAGGGTCTCAGGTATGGTGCCGAGGAGGCTTGCGAGCTGGCCTTTGGTGATGGTGAGCTTCAATTCCGTGGAACCCTCATGCTGTTCGCTCAGGTAGAGGAGATAGGCGGCGAGCCGGCCGGGCACCTCCTTGAGGGATAGATCGTCTATCAGAGCGGCGAACCTGCGCAGCCGCCTGGAGAGAATGGCGAGCATGTTGAGGGCGAGGGAAGGGGTCTTCTTGATGAGGTCGATCAGGGACTGCCTTGAAAAGAAGAATATCCTGCTCTCTTCGACGGCTTCCGCATTGGCGGGAAAATGCTCGCCCGCAAACACCGCAGTCTCCCCGAAGGGCTCGCCCGGTCCGAAGAAGTGGAGGATCTGCTCTTTTCCCTCAAAAGAGACTTTGAATATCTTCACCCTCCCCGTGATGACCACATAAAACCCGTTTCCCTCGTCTCCCTCTGAAAAAATGATCTGGCCTTTCTTGAAGACCTGGTCCGTCACGATCATGGCAACATCATCGATCTGATCCTTGGGCAGGCCATGGAAAAGAGGGATCCCCGCGATCAGGCGAACGATGCTCAGACGTTCCGATTTTTCACCCATTCATCAGCCTCACCAAGGTGGAATCAGGGAAATAGTCTATGACGTTGAGACAGCCGTAATCCTGCTGGATGCTGAAAAGGCGAGAGAGTTCCAGGCCCAGGGCATGGCAGAGGATGACACGGTTGACCGCGCCGTGGCCGACCACAACGAAGTCAGAACCCACCTGCTCCTCGAGGATTCTGCGAAAGCAGGGGATGATCCTATCCGAGAGTTCGGCGATGGTTTCCCCGTCTCTAGAAATTCTGTAGTTGAGAATATCCGCCTTTCGCCTGTCCAGCTCTTCGGGAAAACGCCGGCGGATTTCGCTCATGCTGAGACCCTCCCAGGCTCCAAAATGGAGTTCCTTCAATTCAGCCACGGCACGGAGGGGGACGTTGTGATGGCGGGCGATGATGCGGGCTCCGGTCACGCTTCTCTTGAGGTCGCTCGAATAGATGGCGCGGATCTCCGCCAGGCGGAGTCTGTCCGCCAGGTGTGAGGATTGGGCCAAACCGACCTCGGTCAGGTCCACGTCCGTATGGCCGTAGACCGACATGTTTTCATGGCCCAAAACCTGCCCGTGCCTGGCGAGATATACCCTGCTCAGCCTGTTCATAACGGCGGATCATAGGAAGGAAGGGGGATCATGTCAATGATTTAAAGTGTATATCAACAGGTTGCTGAAAAACGCCCATCTACTGCGTTGCCCTCGTCCCTCGTCGTTGCGACGTACTTACCTGTACGACTCACTCCTCGGGATTTCGGTCGCCTTGTATCTGGACGTTTTTGAGCAACCTGCTAAGACGCGCCTTTCAGCATCCTTTTGACAACTAGCTGTCTCTCCTTCGCACGAGCCCTCGCCGATGCGATTGTCTCTGTACTAACGGCGCTTAAGCCCCCCGATAGAATCATTTCTGTGCTCCCCCTGACCCCAGCCTCACCCCAAGATTGGGGGAGAGGAAAGAATGATGGGCTGATGCTGGCTGAGAACTGAAGATGGAAGACAACAAAGGTGAATCTTTGGGCTTTATCCGAAGCGCTCAATGTTGTATAAACCCACACGGGGATGAAGAGGGAGATATGGGTAGAAAAGATTGTTACGGATTCCTGGACAAGGTCTTTCCTGCGGGGGCCGGCGGGATGCGGGAGGTGCCACCCCTGTGCCGGGAGTGCGCGGAACGGCTGGAATGCCTGAAAGCAGCCCTGTCGACCGGCGAGGGAATCGAGCTGAGGGCGCGGGCTGCGGAGCGGTCCGGCGAAAAAGGCATCATGGGGAAATTG
>JAGUZM010000021.1 GCA_020060805.1 Deltaproteobacteria bacterium
GGGCCCTATCACCGCCGCGTTGTTCACCAGCACATCCAGCCTCGCAAACCGGTGCATCACCTCTTCCATCAGGGAAGAGACATCCCCGGGCTCGCTGACATCCCCGCGAATAGCCAAGCCCTCACCTCCCGCCGCCCTGATCCGGCTGACCACCTCCTGGATTTCCTTCTCAGAACGGCTCACCGCCACGGTCCGCGCACCCTCCTTTGCAAAGGCAAGGGCGATGGCTTGGCCTAGGCCCCTGCCCGCTCCGGTAGTGACCGCTACTTTTCCCTTCAGTTTCATGACCACACCCTTCTTGCGTTTGTTTTAAATTCTGTTGCTCCCTTTTGATGCTTTGGTTATAGTGGATTTGCTCCCTGGGATCAACCCGTGATGTGGCAAGGACCCCGCTGAATAACGCATGCAAGGAACCTTTCCCGAGGTAATCCGCCATGACCATTCGACGATCAGCCCTCCTGGTTTTAGCTGCGGTTTTTACCCTTTCCGGATGCGGCGACAAGATCGAGCCGGGAACGACCAAGAAGTCTCCTCCGGGTACGCACCGCGTCGCGGTATCCACGGCCCTGTTGATCGATCAGCCCCTTATGTATGACGCTGTTGCGACCGTCCAGGCGGGCTTCACCTCCAACCTTGCGAGCAAAATCACCGCCATGGTCAAGGAGATCCGCGTCACAGAGGGAGCCCGGGTCAAGACGGGGGATAAGCTCGTTCTTCTCGATAGGGCCCAGGCGATGGCCGGGCTCAGCCAGGCTGAGGCTGCTCTCACTGAGGCGAAAAAAGCGCTCGGGGCGGCTGTTTCCGGCCGCGAAGCTGCGGCGACGTCGAAAGAACTCGCCTACGCAACCTATCAGCGTTACCAGAACCTCAAGAAAGCCGGGTCGGTCGGCGTCCAGGAGTACGACGAGGTTGACGCGCGCCATCGCCAGGCAGAGGCGGCCCTGATGCAGGCAGAGGCGTTGGTTGAGGCGGCATCGGCCCGGGTCCAGCAGGCAGAAGCGGCTGTCTCATCAGCCCGGGTCACCCTCAGCGACACGGTCATCACCGCCCCCTATGACGGGATCATCTCGGCAAGGCTCGTGGACGAGGGGGTCCTCGCCACGCCGGGGACGCCGCTTCTCACCATCGAGGCGACCAGCGGCTATCGCGTGGACATGGTCCTCTCCGAGGCTTACATCGAGCATGTGCGGCCTCAGCAAAAGGTCTCTGTGCAAATCCCGGCTCTTAAGGCAGACCCTCTGGAGGGGACGATCAGCACGATCGTGCCGTCTGCGGATGAGCGGAGCCGCTCTTTTCTCATCAAGGTGAGCCTCCCTGCGGACCAGGAGGTCAAGTCAGGCATGTTCGCCCGGGTTCAGATCCCCCTCGGGCGGAGCACCCATCTTCTCGTCGACCGCAAGGCCGTGGTGACCCGAGGCCAGCTGACGGGACTCTACCTGGTGGATTCGGAAAATGTCGCTCACTACCGCCTGATCAGGACCGGTAAGGTTTATGGAGACGCCATAGAGGTCCTCTCAGGCCTCAAAGACGGGGATCGTTACGTGGAGGAGCCCCCTCTCACGCTGGCGGACGGCGCCCGGGTGGAGGTCGCCCCATGAGCCCTCACATCGGCCCGGCCGGTCAAGTCGCCCGATTCTTCATCAACTCCAAGCTGACCCCCCTCATCATCATCGCATCCATCCTTCTCGGATTGGCCGCCACCTTTGCCCTTCCGAGGGAGGAAGAGCCTCAGATCATCGTTCCCATGATCGACATCTTTGTGAGCATGCCCGGCGCAACGGCCAAAGAGGTCGAGGAACGGGTGACCAAGCCGATGGAGAAGCTGCTGTGGGAAATCCCGGGCGTCGAATACATCTACTCCACGTCCAGCCCCGGCATGTCCATGGCCGTGGTGCGTTTTTACGTGGGCGAAGACGAAGAGAATTCCATCGTCAGGCTCCAGTCCAAGCTCCTGGCCAATTATGACCGGATCCCCACCGGTGTGAGCGAACCCCTGGTTAAACCGCGCTATATCGACGATGTCCCTATCCTCGCTCTCACCTTCTGGGGAGAAGACCTCGACCATTACACCCTGCGCCGTGTGGCAGCCCAGATGGAAGACATCGTCAAGGCGGAGGACAACGTATCCATCACCACCCTCATCGGCGGCTACCGGCGCCAGGTGGAGGTCCGGATCGATCCCGTGCGGCTCGCGGCCTTTCATCTGGACCAGGGTCAGGTTCTCAACGCCCTTCGCGCGGCGAACCAGGAATCGAACGCGGGCAGCTTCCCCTCCCTCCGGGGACAGGTCCTCGTACACACCGGAGCGTTTCTGAGGAATGCTGAGGATGTGGAAGGGGTCGTGGTCGGCACCTTCGGAAACAGGCCCGTATACTTGAGGGATGTCGCAAAGATCGTCGACGGCCCTCAAGAGCCGGATGATTACGTCTTTCTCGGGACCGGCCCGGCAGCCAAGCACAAAGGAATCCAAACCGAGTCCGCGGGCAGAGGTGTTTTCCCGGCGGTCACCCTGACGATTGCCAAGCGAAAAGGGGCCAATGCCATCACCGTGGCTGAAAAAGTCCTGAGGCGGGTGGAGGAGAACCGGGGCGTCATCATCCCGCAAAACATCCACATGACCGTCACCCGACATTACGGGGAGACGGCCAAGGAAAAATCGGACGAACTCCTCCTTCACATGTTCATCGCCATCTTCTCCGTCACCCTTTTGATATGGTTCGCTCTCGGCCGGCGCGAATCCGGCGTGGTCGCCCTCGCCATCCCGGTCACTCTCGCCCTGACTCTCGCGATCTTCTACCTGTACGGCTACACCCTGAACCGGATCACGCTTTTCGCCCTCATTTTCTCCATCGGTATTCTGGTGGATGACGCGATCGTGGTCGTGGAAAACGTCGTTCGCCACTTCCGTCTTCCCGGGAATCGGGATCGGCCGTTCGCTGAAATCGCCGTTGAGGCGGTAGACGAGGTGGGAAATCCGACCATCCTCGCCACCCTGACGGTTATCGCCGCGATCCTGCCCATGGCTTTTGTCGGCGGCCTGATGGGCCCCTACATGAGGCCCATACCGGTCGGCGCCTCCGCGGCCATGGGCTTTTCCCTCCTCGTGGCCTTCATCGTGACCCCCTGGGCTTCGATGCGCCTTTTCAGGCATGAGAGAGGCCCTCACGGCAAGGCCGATGAAGAGAAAGAAGACTGGAGCATCAGGCTTTACCGCCGGATCATGGTCCCCCTGATCGAGACGCCCCTCTTGAGAAAAATCTTTCTCCTCGGCGTCGTGCTTCTCCTTGTCGCCTCCTGCGCTCTTGTCCTCATCGGGTGGGTGAAAGTCAAGATGCTTCCCTTTGACAACAAGAGCGAATTCCAGGTGATCATCGACATGCCGGAAACAGCCACCCTGGAGCAGACGGCGGGGGTGGCCCTGGAAATGGGGGATTACCTGAAAACCGTGAACGAGGTCGTGGACTACCAAATTTACGCCGGCACCGCCGCGCCCTTCAATTTCAACGGCCTCGTGCGCCATTACTACCTGAGAGAAGGGCCCCCTGTGGCCGATATCCAGGTCAACCTGGTCGGCAAGGGAGACCGCAAAGCCCAGAGCCATGACATCGCCAAGAGGGTGCGGCCCGAGCTCAAGCGGATCGGGGACAAGCATGGGGCCCGCGTCAAGGTGGCTGAGATTCCCCCGGGGCCGCCCGTTCTCTCCACCCTCGTGGCTGAAATATACGGCCCCGACTACGAAAGGCAGCGGGAGATCGCAAAAGAGGTGCTTAAGATCTTTGAGGGGACACCGGGGGTAGTGGACGCGGACTGGTATATGGAAGAGGGCCAGGTGAGGATGAACCTGGTGGTTGACAAAGAGAAAGCGGCCCTCCACGGGATCAGCGCTTCCCACATCGACCAGACCCTACAGCTCGCCCTTCAGGGGACCCAGGTGGGGCTCCTCCATCAGCCCAGGGAGAAGGAAGACGTACCCATCATGATGCGCCTTCCCCTCGCTGACCGGGCCGGTATCGAAAGGCTGAAGGCCATCAAGGTCGCCTCCTCGGACGGCCGGCTCGTCCCTCTTTCTGTCTTGATCATTCCCGTGGAGACGCCCATGGACCGGAGCATCTACCACAAGAACCTCATGCCTGTGGTTTA
>JAGUZM010000346.1 GCA_020060805.1 Deltaproteobacteria bacterium
GGATGTGGCCAAGAAAGCCGTGGGCATCTGGGTCCAGGAAAAGCAGGTTGAACCTTCCCTGGTGTATGAAAGGGAACTTCCCCCGGATGAGGCGATCGTATGCCGCTGCGAAAGGGTGACAGCGGGCGAGGTCAGGGCTGCGATCAGGGAGGGCGTGAGGGACATGAACCAGCTCAAAGCCCTTTCGAGGGCGGGCATGGGCGCGTGCGGAGCCAAGACTTGCCGGCCCATGATATGGCGCATCTTCAAGGAGGAAGGGGTTGATCTGGGAGACGTGACGGACAGGGTTGATCGGCCCTTGTTCGTGGAAGTGCCGCTGGGCGTACTTGCGGGAGTCAGAGGCAGGGGTGAAAAATGAAACCGTGCAAGGTGCACGGTACACGGTTCACGGAAAAACAACGGAATCAAAGGGGTGTTTTTCCTTGTACCTTGCACCCTGTACCTTGCACCCTGCACCTTCTTCTAATGGAGGCGTTGTGGTGAGTAGCGGGAAATATGATGTGATCGTCGTCGGTGCCGGGTCTGTCGGCGTGCCCATAGCCATGGCCCTGGGTGAAATGGGGGTGAAAACCCTTGTGTTGGACAAGCAGGCTTCTCCAGGCCAGGGGGAAAACAAGAAGGCCATCGGCGGCATCAGGGCGACCCACTCGGACCCGGGCAAGATCCTCACCTGCCTGCGGTCCCTCGAAATATTCTCCACATGGGAGGAAAGATACAAAGAAAACATCGAGTGGCTCAAAGGAGGGTACACGTTTCCGGTTTACAGGGAGAGCGAGGAAAAAGCGCTCAAGAGCATCCTTCCCATCCAGAAAAAGTTCGGCCTGAACATCGATTTTGTCAGCCCTGAACGGATCCGGGAGATCGTTCCGGGAATCAATCCGGAGGGGCTCCTGGGGGGCACCTTTTCGCCCGATGACGGCTCTGCCTCCCCACTTCGAGCCGTCAATGCCTTCTACAAAAGATCCCTCTCCCTGGGCGTTCATTTCCGGTTCAAGGAAGGGTTGGCCAGGATTGATGTTGCGAAGGGAAAGGTAATCGGAGTCACGACGGACAAGGGACAGTATGTTGCCCCTGTGGTTGTGGACGCTGCAGGACCCTACTCGAGGGAACTGTCCAAAACAGCGGGAGTCGATATCCCGGTAACCCCGGATTCCCATGAGGCGGCCATCACCGAGCCTGTGCAGCCTTTTTTCACCTCCATGGTGGTGGATCTGCGACCCGGCCCTGAATCCAAGAACTACTACTTCTACCAGAACCGCCTCGGCCAGGTGGTTTTTTGCATCACGCCGGAGCCGCTTCTGGTCGGAATGGACAAGAGGGAGACATCGGTGTTCCTGCCCCAGGTGGGAGCCAGGATGGTCCATCTCCTCCCCAGGCTCAAGAACCTGCGGGTCAGGCGGATGTGGCGCGGCCTGTACCCCATGTCGCCGGATGGAACTCCCCTGGTGGGATGGGACAAGGGGGTCGAAGGGCTGATCCATGCCACAGGCATGTGCGGCCAGGGGTTCATGATGGGACCTGGTGTGGGAGAAGTGGTCGCCAGGTTGATCCAGGGGAAGACGACGGATGAAGACAGGATCATCCTGGAGGGGTTTTCCCTTGAAAGGACGTTCAAAGGACAAGAAACACTAAAATAAAGACTGGAGTGATGGAGTATTGGAGAATTGGAGTGATGGAGTGATGGCGCGCAGCAGAAACCAAGCAAAAGAATGGTTTTCCAATACTCCACCACTCCACAACTCCAGAACACTCAAAGAAGGGGTGAACAATGACCAAGTTGAAACTCAAGGAGATAAAGGCTCTCGCCTACAAGAATCCGGCGATTGATAAGGGGTATGCGAACCAGACACTGTACGTCAATCTCTCTGAACTGCAGATTTCGATCAAGCCGGTGTCGGCCGAGATGAAGCACGTTTTCGTAGGAGGGAAGGGCTTTGACCTCTGGCTGCTGTGGAACGCCGTGAAGCCGAGGACAAAGTGGAACCATGGGGACAACGAAATATGTATCGCCTGCGGTCCCCTGGGCGGGACACCGGTCTATCCAGGTTCAGGAAAGAGTATTGTCACATCCCTTTCTCCGCTGACCGGTACGGTGATGGACTCCAATGTGGGAGGGTATTTTGGGCCTTACTTGAAGTTTTCCGGGTTCGATGCCCTCGAAATCCAGGGCAAGGCATCCAAGGAAACGATCGTTTTCATCGACGGCATTGAGAAGAAAATCCAGGTCTTCGAAGTGAGCGGCCTCCCCGACGCCGCTTACGAGACTTCAGACATTTTGACGGACCACTTCGGCCAGGGAAAACCACGCAACATCTCTGTCGTTTCCACCGGACCCGGGGCCAAACACACCCTCATCGGGTGCCTTAACTTCACCTGGTATGACACGAGACGGGCCAGAACCCGGTACAAACAGGCAGGAAGGGGAGGCATCGGGACAGTCTTCGCGGACAAAAAGCTGAAGGCCCTCGTGGCTCGCTGGGATTCGGTCACGGTGAGCTCGAACAAACCCGCAGACGAGGGGGCCTTGAAGGAAGTGGGCAAGGCCTACTCTCAAGAAGTCGTCGAACTTGACCCCAAACAGAACGAGATGGCAAAAATCGGGACGACCCACATCGTGACCATCATGAATGACTATGACCTGCTTCCAACCCACAATTTCCGGTACGGCCAGCATCCTCAGGCAGAGAACCTGGGCAA
>JAGUZM010000498.1 GCA_020060805.1 Deltaproteobacteria bacterium
ATGTCGTTGAACTCAAAGGTCGTTGCCGCGGGGAGAACGACATCTGCAAGGCCGGCGGTGGGCGTCATGAAGATCTCCGAGATGGCCAAGAATTCCAATTTCATCAGGGCATCCAGAGTCCGCCGGCTGTCCGCGTAGGCGAGAAGGGGGTTTGTCCCTTGCAGATACGCCCCTTTGACAGGATAAGGGGTGCCTTCGAGGACCGCTTTTCTGAAATAGGCGGGGGGCACGGTCATCATCCTGGGAATAGTCTTGTATGACGCATGGAGCATCTCCGTCCGCTTCGAGGGCATCAGGTCAGCGCGCACGAACTTACCCAGTTCCATCAGGCCAGCCTCGTTGGCATGGACGTTTCCGCCGGCTACATCCAGGTTGCCGCAAACGGCCATCAGGCAGAGAAGGCCTCTCACCGCATCGAATGTACAACGGGTCTGCTCGATGGGGTTGCCCCATTGAATGGCGGCAGGACGGGAGGCGGCATAGAGCCTCGCTGCATCCCGGATGATGTCCGGCGCGACCCATGTCACGGCGGACATTTTCTCCGGCGTGTAGCGTTTCACCTCCTGGGCGAGTTCGGGAAAACCGTGTGTCCAGTCCTCGACAAAAGCCTTGTCATAGATCCCCTCCTCGATGACGACGTTCAGAAAAGCGAGGGCCAAAGCATGATCACTTCCGGGCCTGACCTGGAGAAAGAGCCGGGCCTTTTGAGCCAGCTCGGTTCTTCGGGGATCCACCACGATGAGCTGGGTGCCGTTCTTGAGCTGATCCAGAAGCAGGCGGCATATTTGGCCTTCTTCGTTGGTGCTCGTCAAATTGCTCCCCCAGAGAACGATGACCTTGCTGGGGTGATGCAAGTCCACCACGGGATAGAAACCGCAGGTGTGAACCCCGGTCACCTCACGAGGGGCGTGGCAGACGTCCTGGATGGCGAGGACATTGGGGGAACCGAAGAGGTTGGCCAGCCGGATCAGGACAAAGAGCTCCAGGCCCTTGGGCATGCCCTGCCCGAAAACCACCGACCTCGCACCGTCTTTTTCCTTTATCCGGTTCAGCCGGCCGGCAATCAGGCGGATGGCTTCGGGCCACGTGATTCGCTCCCATTTCCCTTCACCCCGCTCCCCCGCTCTTTTCATCGGACACCTGAGGCGATCCGGATGGGTGAGGCGGTCTGCGGAGGCCAATCCTTTCGGGCAGACATAACCCCTGTTCAGGTACCCGTCAGGATCCCCTCTGATCTCAACGACCCTGTTGCCCTCCGCACGCACAAGAAGGGAGCATCCGCCATGATCCATCCTGGAGCAGTGGGTCTTTTTCCATGGCCCGTTCTTCGTCATGCTCAAATCTCTCTCTTTCAGCGCAGCCCGGCTGCGTCAGAGGCGTGTCGTGTGCCGCAGGCACGTTGTACCACAAAAGGATCGTTTGAGGGAGAAAAAATTCGCGCTGGGGTTGTCCGGTACTCTCGAAGACGTTGGAGGAGTTGGTCAAACCCGGTTGGCGTAACGGGCGGGGAAGATCCGATACAGAAGGGAACTGAGGATGGCAAGGGAGCGCATGAAAAAGCTCCCTTCACCCATGGAAGCGGAACTCCCTGGGGGAGGAGGTGTGGAGCCGAACATCTTGGACGCCTCCTCTTGGAGGAGGGTCTCCACCCCTTGACCCGGGGGCGGTTCAAATTCAAAGAGGGTTAAGTCGGTCATCCGGAGAATCCCCTACTTCTTTCTCAGTTCCTGGGGTATGCTGCATGACCTGGTCAGTGCACAAGAGAGTCGAATGAGCACTTTGATGATGAAGCTCAGCCAGATGAAAATGAGACATTCATAAGACCTGCAAAGCCGGAACGAAACATGTCTGCTCAGTCCTCTGTCGATGAGCCGGCAGTAGACATGCAAGGGGTTGAGACGGTGCTGAATCCTGAAAAAAGCTCCAACCATCGGGGGCCGCGCGATCCGTCGGTTCTCACGCCAGGGCTGATTCTTGAGATGCGGTCCCCTCTTCTTAAACCGGAGGCCAGGTCCCGCCATCAGAAACAACACGCTCCTTCCAAGGAGAGCAAGATGCTTGCCATGGGAAGAGTCGGGAGATTAAACCTGCATTACAGGGGGTTAGCCGATGGTTGATGAACGGCGGGAGAAAAGGAAGAAAAACGGAGGGTATAAAAGGGAAATCCATTGCCAAATTGTGGAAGATCCTTACCCATCTTTTTTCGGGACCCCCTTTGTTTTCCGGAAGATGATATGCTCCATCTTGTCCCTCAGCATCTTGAAGTATCTCTCCTTCTGATCCCAAACAATCTCACCCGTGCTGCTGCCGTCCGTTTCATCGCAGATCATGCTCCCGTATTCATCCGTCTCATAATCTTCGCAGACAATCAGAGAGGTTCCCCTGATCTCTTCCAGGAGCAGTGAAATCAGGGCGGCGAAGCTCGGCCGGGTGCGATCAGAGAAACTGACCCGGATCTCGTTGTGTTTGGTGAGAACCACGAGGGCAAACTCCGTGCGGAGAAAGAACTCTCCCCCATGGATTTGGCCGACGGAATAGGCGCTTTTCCCTGCATAGAGTTTCTTGAAAAGGGATTCGATCTCATCGGCGATCTTTTCCTGCTCTTTACTCATCTTGGTTAGCTCGTTCGTAACTCCCATGTCTCGATTCCCTCCCTTATCGGTCAACGCCGGGATTTGAGTGCCCGTGAAACCAGGGGATCACGGGAGATCCCGGATCTCCAGTTCCTTTGCCTGCAACGCCGAGATCTCATCCCTCAGCAGGGCTGCCTCTTCAAATTCCATTTTCTTGGCAGCATCCATCATCTTCTTGTGGAGCTGTTTGACCTTCTTCTGGATCCCCTCAAGGGATAAGTATTCCTCCTCCTTTTCCGAAACGGCGGGGACCGTCACGTAATCCGCTTCGTAAACAGAGGAGAGAACATCGTCAATCGCTTTCACCACCGACGCCGGGGTGATATGGTGGGCTTTGTTGTATTCCAGTTGCATCCGCCTGCGCCGGTTGCTCTCATCGATAGCCCTGAGCATCGATCCGGTCATCTGATCGGCATAGAGGATCACCTGGCCGTTGACGTTCCTCGCCGCGCGGCCGCAAGTCTGGATCAGGGACCTCTCAGAGCGGAGAAAGCCTTCCTTGTCCGCGTCGAGGATCGCAACGAGGGAGACTTCCGGAAGATCAAGGCCCTCCCTCAGAAGATTGATGCCCACCAAGACGTCGAAAGCTCCCAGCCTGAGATCCCTGATGATCGACGTTCGCTCAATCGTCTTGATATCCGAGTGGAGGTAGCGCACTTTGACCCCAAGGTCAGCGTAATAGTCCGTAAGGTCTTCAGCCATACTCTTGGTCAGCGTGGTCACCAGAACGCGCTCATGCCGGTTGACCCGCTCCCTGATCCATCCCAGCAGGTCATCCACCTGATTCGTTGCAGGTCTCACGATGATCTCAGGATCGGTCAGCCCCGTGGGCCTGATGATTTGCTCCGCAACCAGGTCCATCCTTTCGAGCTCGTAAGGGCCCGGGGTGGCAGAGACGTACAGGACCTGCCGGACCCTTTCTTCGAACTCGGGGAACTTGAGGGGCCGGTTGTCGAGAGCCGAGGGAAGGCGGAACCCGTATTGCACCAGGGTCTCCTTCCTGGAGCGGTCGCCGTTGTACATGCCGTTCAGCTGCGGCACCGTGATGTGGCTTTCGTCGATGATGACCAGGAAATCCTTAGGGAAATAATCGAGGAGCGTGGGGGGCGGCTCGCCCGGAGCCCTGCCGGTGAGATGCCTGGAGTAATTCTCGATGCCGTGGCAGTAGCCCATCTCCATCATCATCTCCAGGTCGAAGAGGGTGCGCTCTTCGATCCTCTGCGCCTCGATCAGCTTGTTCTGGGAGCGGAAATAGCCGACCCGTTCGTTGAGCTCTTCTTTGATCTGGCGGATGGCGTTCTCCCTGATATCCACGGTGGTGACGTAATGAGAGGCGGGGTAGATGGAGATTCGGTTGAGCTCCCGCACCGCTTTCCCTGTGAGGGGATCGATCTCCTGGATCGTTTCAACGGTGTCGCCGAAGAAGTGAATCCGCACAGCCCGGTCCTCCTCGTGGGCGGGGTAGACGTCCACCACGTCTCCACGAACCCGGAACCGGCCCCTGAAGAAATCGTAGTCCCCCCGCTCGTAGTAGATCTCCACGAGTTTCTTGAGCACCTCTTCCCGGGGGTAAACGCTCTCTTTTTCCAGATAAAGGAGCATATCGTGGTATGCCTCGGGCGAACCGAGGCCATAGATGCAGGAGACACTCGCCACGATGATCACGTCATCCCTGTCGAGGAGAGAGCGCGTAGCGGAATGGCTCATCTTGTCGATCTGCTCATTGATGTGGGCGTCCTTCTGGATGTAGGTGTCTGTCTGAGGGATGTACGCCTCAGGCTGGTAGTAGTCATAATAGCTCACAAAGTACTCGACCGCGTTGCGAGGGAAGAATCTCTTGAGTTCTCCGAAGAGCTGAGCGGCGAGAGTCTTGTTGGGGGCTATGATGAGGGTCGGTTTCTGCACCCGCTCGATGACATGGGCCATGGTGAAGGTTTTGCCCGACCCGGTCACGCCGAGCAAGACCAGGTTCTTGAGACCCTTCCGGATCCCCTCCGCCAGGCTCTCCATGGCTTGGGGTTGATCCCCGCAGGGTTGTAAGGGCGAAACGAGTTCAAATGCGCTCATCTTAACACCATGCCAATCATATTACCTGAGGGAAGGGTCTTAGTCGGCGCCCTGGTCGTGCGAAAATAGGGGCTGTGAATGAACGGCACAGGGTACACGGTCCATGGTGCGCGGAAAAGCAATGAATGCCATATTGTGTTCACCCTGGACCCTGCACCGTGCACCTTGTACCCTCGTCACACATCATATCTCCAGGTGGTGCCCCTGGGGCTGTCCTCCAGGATGATCCCCCTGTCCATGAGTTGCTTCCGGATGGCGTCCGCCTTGGCCCAGTCTTTTTCTTTCCTTGCTCTTGCCCTTTCAGCGATAAGGCCTTCGATCTCCATCGCATCCATTGCTTTTTCCGCGGAGGCGACCCGGGCGAAAAAATCTCCCGGCCCTTCTTCCAGGATGCCCAGAACCCTGGCTGCATCAAAAAGGTCGTCGCGATCAGAGCGGAGCTTGGTTTTGGCCTCATCGTCAGGCTGGTTGCCGTGCTCATCCAGGACGCGGTTGATTTCCTTCACGGCTTCGAAGACGGCGGCCAAGGCGGCAGGCGTGTTCAGGTCATCGTCCATGGCGGTGATAAAGTTTTCCAGGAAAGATCCTTTTTTTTCACCCGAAAGGTATCCGAAAAGGGGGGTTTCCTTCCCCTTCCCGCCCTCGCCGATGGAATCATCGAGCCTTTGAAGGGTCCGGTAGATGCGGACCAGGCCTGACTGGAGGTCGAGAACCGCGTTTCTTGAAAAGTCAAGGGGACTCCGGTAGTGTTTGGACAAGAGAAAGAGGCGCAGCACCTCCGGGTGATACGTTTCCAGGGCCTCCCGGATGGTGAGAAAGTTGCCCAGGGACTTGGACATCTTTTCCGATTCCACGGTCACGAAACCGTTTTGGACCCAGTAGCGGGCAAACTGTCCGCCCGTGGCTGCCACGGATTGGGCACGCTCGTTTTCGTGATGAGGAAACAGCAGATCCTCGCCGCCGCCGTGAATGTCGAAGGTGGGACCGAGGAAGGCATTGCTCATGACAGAGCACTCGATGTGCCACCCCGGCCGGCCCGGTCCCCAGGGGCTCGGCCACTGAGGCTCTCCCGGCTTGGCCGATTTCCACAGGACGAAATCCATGGGGTTTCGTTTCTTCTCGTCCACAGCGACCCTGCTCCCTGCCTTCATATCTTCGAGCTGGCGGCCTGAGAGTTCTCCGTAATGGCCGAATTTCTCCACCGAATAGAAGACATCCCCCCCTTCGGGGTAGGCATAACCCTTGCGGATCAGGCTCGCTATCATCTCGATCATACCGGAGATATGTTCCGTGGCCCGCGGTTCAAAGTCGGCACGGAGCACGCCGATCCTTCCCATGTCCTCGTAAAAGGCCTCGATGTAATCCTGGGCCAGATCCTTGGGGTCTTTACCCAGCTGGTTTGCCCTGTCGATGATCTTGTCGTCCACGTCCGTGAAATTGCGCACGTACGTGACATCCAAGCCTCTTGCCCGGAGGTATCTCGCCATGACATCGAAGACAATCGCGGAGCGGGCATGGCCGATATGGCACAGATCATAAACCGTGACCCCGCAGACATACATGCCCACTTTTCCTTTTTCGATGGGCTCAAACTCCTCTTTTTTTCTGGTGGCGGTGTTGTAAAGCTTGAGGGTCATGTTCAATCTCCAAGATGGAAAATGGCTCACGGCGCAGCATCCGCGGTATCGGAAAAACACCGTCAAATCGCCTTGCGCCCTGAACCATCAACGGAAGGTGCGCCGGGGGAGCCTCCGGTTTCAAGTCAGGTCGATGATTCGTCAATGACCAGGGAGACGACGGCGAAGGCCTCCATGCCCTCTTCCCTTCCGCAGAAGCCCATGCCTTCGCTCGTCTTGGCCTTGATATTGATCCGGCGGGGATCGACACCCAGGATCGGAGAGAGCTTGTCTTTCATCGCCGAGATGTGGGGAGCAAGTTTCGGTTTCTGGGTCACGACGGTGGTGTCCAGATTCCCGACCCGCAACCCCTCCGCCCTCACCCATTCCATGACGGTTTTGAGCAGGAGCAAACTGTCCGCATCCTTGAAAGATGGGTCTGTGTCAGGAAAATGCTCGCCGATATCGCCCCTGGCGAGGGCTCCGATGACGGCGTCCACGATCGCGTGGGTCAACACGTCCGCATCGGAGTGGCCGAGGAGCCCCCGGTCATGGGAGATCATCACCCCGCCGAGGACCAGCCTGCGGCCCGGCACGAGTCTGTGGGCGTCATATCCGAACCCGATGCGAAGCACCTCTACTCCCTCAACCGGTACTCAATGGCAAGTGCTGCAGGAGCCGCCGCTGCAGGTGGAGCAAGCGGATGAGCCGGCCGAAGCGGTGAACTTCCCGCTGCTCTTGAAACTGCAAGCAGACATCAGGCGTTCCACGTTCTTGCCCCCGCACGTGGGGCATTCGATGTCCTTGGCGCTCCCCAGGACAAGGCATTCGAACTCTTTCTTGCACTTCTTACACTCGTATTCGTAAATGGGCATGAAATTCTCCTTTATCGCTTCATCTCCAGGCCTTCGATCACTGCCGCCGCAAGGAGGGGAAACATGATCTCATGATG
>JAGUZM010000126.1 GCA_020060805.1 Deltaproteobacteria bacterium
CCAGTTCTCAAAAATAAACTTCCCCGTGTCACATTCGGATAAATTCTACTAAAAAAGCTTAATTTCGTCAAGCTTCCAGGGCACTTACCAGAGATTTCCTCTCATCGCGAGGAGAAGAAGGGTCTGAGGAAAGGGAGTGGGGAGCTGAGGCGGGTTGTTAGAGAATCTGGCTCAGGAAGAGTTTTGTCCGTTCATGGGTGGGATTCGTGAAGAATTCATGAGGAGTCCCTGCTTCGACGATGGCGCCGTGATCCATGAAAATCACTCGGTCCGCTACCTCCCGGGCAAACCCCATCTCATGGCTGACCACGACCATCGTCATCCCTTCCCTGGCCAGGTTCCTCATGACATCCAGCACTTCACCGATCATTTCTGGGTCCAGGGCTGAGGTCGGTTCATCAAAAAGCATGATCTTGGGATTCATGGCAAGGGCCCTGGCGATCGCCACCCTCTGCTGCTGGCCGCCTGAAAGCTCGGCGGGATAGGCATCGGCCTTGTCCAGGATGTTGACCTTCTGGAGCAGTCGGAGCGCTTCTGCCTCCGCTTCCTTCTTGGCCGTCTTTCTCAGCTTGATGGGGGCAAGGGTTAAGTTCTGAAGCGCGGTTTTATGGTAGAACAGATTAAAACTCTGAAACACCATGCCGATATCCATCCGGATTTTTTGGATATGGCTCTCCTTTGCCATGAGATCCTGCCCGTCAATCAGGATGCGTCCCCGGTCAATCGGCTCCAGCCTGTTCATCGTTCTGAGGAGGGTACTTTTCCCTGAGCCGCTCGGCCCGAGGATGACCACCTTCTCTCCCCTTTGAATAGAAAGGCTGACGTTATCCAGCGCCTTGAGCCGGCCAAAGGACTTGCTCACGTTCTCGATCAGGATGATCGGGTCGTCACTTCCCATAGTAGCTCAGTCTGTCCTCCATGATACTGACCAGCTTCGATAGGATGAGGGTAATCAGGAGATAGACGATGGCGATCACGGTGTACGTCTCGAAATAGGCAAAAGTTTCTGAGGCGAATTCTCGGCCCCGACGCAGAAGGTCTGCGACCGCTATGATGGAAACCAGGGAAGTGTCCTTCAGCAGGGCGATGGACTCATTCCCCACCGGGGGCAGAATCGTGCGCCAGGCCTGGGGCAAGAGCACATAAAACATGGTCTGTCTGCGGTTGAATCCCAGGGAGTATGAAGCTTCGCTCTGCCCCCGATCGATCGATTCTATCCCCGCTCTGAACACCTCACCCATGTATGCGCCGTAACAGACCGACATGGCTATGACAGCTGCCAGCAGGTCAGGGACGCGCACGAATCTTGCCAGGGCATAGTAGATGTAAAAAAGCTGGACGAGGAGCGGTATGCCTCGGATGACTTCAACATAGGTCGAGGCCACGGCATTCGCCAACCAGTTCTTCGACACCCTGCCTATTCCTGTGATGAGTCCAAGGCACAGAGCGGCGATGATGGAAAAAAAAGTGACTTGAAAAGTAACCCAGATCCCGTCCGGCAGGAAATGGACGATCCTCAGATACGGGTCCGGCCTGGAAATGACCAGGTATAGGAGGGCTGCGATCGCTCCGAAAAAGGATATCCGCCATGCGGAGAAAAGGCCTCTATCCCTTTTGCTGGGGATCGCTGCGCCGTCGGTCACTTCAATCTTTGGGGCTGGCGGACCCATGACGGAACATCCCTCTGGGCACGTGTTCGCGGTAAGAACCCTGCTTTAATCAAACAGGGTTTTGCCTTCCCCATCGCGAAGGCTCGGTCACTGCCCGATCCATTTCACCCTGAGCTGTTTGTCGATTCCCTTCGCCTGCACGGCCTTTATCCCTTTATTGATTAAATCCAGAACTTTTTTGTTACCTTTTTGCACAGCCACCCCATAATACTCATCGCCCGTATCCAAGACGGCAGCGACTTTTAGCTTTTCCTTGTACTCTGCTTTCTGGAGTGCGTACTGAGCGGCCGTGGGGTCGTCGCAGACGACGCCGTCGATGCGGCCGTTGAAAAGATCTTCCATCGCCAGGCCGATTTCGTCATACGACTTCGGGACCACGCCCTCTGTCTTTTTGATAGCCAGGTACCCTGTCGTCCCGATCTGCGCGGCCAGGGTCTTCCCCTTCATGTCTTCCAGGGTCTTTGCTGATGAATTCTTGGGGACCACCAAGGCCTGGCGCACTTTGAAGTAGGGGACCGAAAAATCCATGGTCTTCTTCCTCTCCTCCGTGATCGTCACGGATGAGCATACCGCGTCGTACTTGCCTGCGGCGAGACCCCCAAAAATCCCATCCCATGCCACGTTCTTGAACTCCACCTTGAATCCCGCCTCCTTTGCGACGGCCTTCATGAAATCCGTGTCAAACCCGACGATTTCCTTCTGTTCGTTGATAAATTCCATGGGTGGCCAAGTCGCATCCTGAGCGACCACGATGACACGCCCCCACGCGTTGCCCGAAAGAAGAACCAGGCCTCCAATCCACAACAATGCAATGATTCTCTTCATTTTTTCCTCCTCCCGTGGGGCAGAACCCCATGCGAAAATGTTGGTTGCCCTGTCTTGGGGTGACAGCCGGGTTTCTTGAGATCAATCTGGAAACGTTGACTTACCTGGCTATTTTCCTTGGCTGCTTTGAGGAGGCTTCCCCCCGGCTGCGCATCCCTTTTCAGAATCGAGCACGCAGCGCCTCCGGGATGGCATGCAGCGAGGATAACTCCGCTGAGCCTTGCGGGTTGAATCTAACAGATCAACCTATTGGAAGTCAAAGGGAAACGCCTTGCCCTATATTTATCCGAGCCCTCAGAGAGCGACTCCAACAACGGAGCTTTTCGAACGAAAGCTACAAAGGCCCGATATCAATGCTCATCCGCGTATTCGTCTCATTTAAATAGCTTGACACTCGTCAATAAGGAGGTTATTGTCTGATTTATTCATGAGGGCTCGCCTTTATGGTCGGGCTCGTTTCGTTCTTAGGGTGAGATCCATTCGTCAAAAGTGGCACATCCTGAAGTTTGAAACCATGGAAAATCACACGAAAGGAGGGCGTCACTATGGCCAATGGAACTGTTAAGTGGTTCAATGACCAGAAGGGCTACGGCTTCATTGAACAAGAAGGCGGGACAGATGTATTTGTTCACCATTCAGCGATCAATGGAACTGGCTTTAAGTCTCTCAGGGAAGGCGACCGGGTTACCTTTGACATAGAGCACGGGAAAAAAGGCCCGTCTGCGGCAAATGTCACCGCGGTTTAACGACTGCTGAAAGCTAGAAAAGGGCATCTTGTCGAATTAAGATGGGATGCCCCGCGCTCATTTCCGAGTGTTCAATCACGCTATGTCACTGTTTAATCGTTCTTTCTTTTTTGGTTCCTCTTAAGAATAAAAGTCTCATGCGTGTTGAACGCCAACCCGATGAGCAGCATCCACCAAGAACCTTCAAAAGAATCTGATACAAAATTCAAAGGGGGCTAAGGGAAAGGCTTAAGACTGCTCTATGATATAAAGCACGTTCGGATGATCTATCAGGATGATCATGGGAAAACAAAGTCAACACAAATCAAAGAAGCGTCAAAAAGAGCTTGAGCGCATGCGTAAAGCAGAGGAGAAAAGGGCTAGGCGGCAAGGGAAGAAAGATAAAACAACGGAGACGGACACGGCCGGAACAAGATGAAGTTCGCCCTGGCCGGCACCCGGTAGGCATGACGCGCCGGGTTTTGATCCGGACGCGGAGGCGAGCAGTCTTCCTGATCAGGCGCGGGGTATTTCAACGGGTCACACTGCGAGAAATACAATTCCATGAAAATCTGGTATATTAATCGACCAAAACCCAAGGAAGGAGAGAGGTAATGAACATTTACGTAGGGAATCTTTCGTACAACGTCACGGAAGAGGATTTGCGACAGGCTTTTGAGGCTTTCGGGCAGGTTGCGTCGGCCTCTATCATTAAAGATAAATTCAGCAACCAGTCCAAAGGGTTCGGCTTTGTCGAAATGCCTGTCAAGGAAGAGGCTCAGGCTGCCATCACCGGCATGAACGGAAAGCAGCTTAAGGGACGGACGCTGAACGTGAATGAGGCGCGTCCCCGATCTGACGACCGGCGAGGCGGCGGAGGGGGGAGGCGAACCGGAAGCAGACCGCGTTACTAGCAGACGGTCCTTGTACCTATCCTTCTTCCCCTGGATTGACGGGCTTGGTTTAGTGATTAACGGATATCTTTATCCTGCTTAGGAACGAAACAATCCCTCTTTGATCTCTTTTGGGAAAAGGAAGGGAAGAGATAACCAAAGCGGGCCTTTGGCTGTCAAGAGCAGGGAAAGTTTGATCCATTCATACTGACAGGAGGATAGCATGGCTGCGAAAGTGGCGATCAATGGGTTCGGAAGAATCGGGAGGCTTGTGTTCACGGCCATGGTCGAGCAGGGATTACTCGGTAAACTATTTGATGTTGCCGCAGTGGTGGACGTGAGCACGGACGCCAAATACTTTGCCTATCAATTAAAGTACGACTCTGTGCACGGCCGATTCAAGGGGACTCTGGGTACCGAAAAGAGCGATCCTTCCCTGAAAGAAGACGATGTCCTGGTCGCCAACGGCCATAAGGTTCTCTGCGTGGCTGCAACAAAGGCGTTGGATCAGCTTTCCTGGAAGAAATTGGGCGTGGAGTATGTGATAGAAGCAACCGGCCTTTTCACCGACGCTGAGAAGTCCAAGCTCCATCTTCAGGCCGGCGCCAAGAAGGTGATCATCACCGCACCGGGGAAAGGGGACGTGAAAACCTTGGTGATCGGAGTCAACGAACAGGAGTATGATCCCAAGGTTCATCATGTTGTGTCAAACGCTTCCTGCACAACCAATTGTCTTGCACCTGTAGTTCACGTGCTTCTCAAAGAAGGGATCGGCATTGAGACGGGTCTCATGACGACGATTCATTCTTACACGGCGACTCAGAAAACGGTGGACGGCCCCTCCAAAAAGGATTGGCGGGGTGGAAGAGCCGCGGCGATCAACATCATTCCTTCCACGACGGGTGCGGCCAAGGCCGTGGGGGAAGTCCTCCCGGCCGTCAAAGGCAAATTGACCGGCATGTCCTTCCGAGTGCCTACGCCCAACGTGTCTGTCGTGGACTTAACTTTCCGCTCAGCCAAGGATGCCTCCATCGAGGAAATCGATGCGTTGATGAAAAAAGCCTCTGAAACGTACCTGAAGGGCATCCTCGAATACTCCAAAGAGGAGCTTGTTTCCACGGATTTTATTCACAACAGCCATTCTTCGATTTATGACTCTCTGGCAACGGTCCAGAATAATCTCAAGGGGGAGAAGAGATTTTTCAAGATCGTCTCCTGGTATGATAATGAATGGGGATATTCGTACAGGATCGTTGACCTCCTCAAGTTCATGGCCTCTAAAGGGAAGTGACTGATCTTCTCTTGAAAAAAAGGACCCGGGGCACGATGCCCGGGTCCTTTTCTCTTTCAGCCTTTGGCCGGAACATGCTTTGAAGCTTCGCCGGGGAAGGCCTTTCCCTGCGCAACCTTTCAACTTGCTGAATCTTTCAGATAAGAGGTTGCATCCAGGAGGTTCTTGGGCTTTTTCCCGCCGAAGGAGTTACCTCCGAGATAATTCGCAGGCCTGGCAGGCGTCCCTTCGTAAAGTTCAAAATGGAGCATGCTCTGGTTTCCGTTTTCTTTCAAGCGGCGGATGTAGGATGGCGACGTTTCCGTGATTTTCTCCGGGTTCAGGACGGAACCGACAAGGCCGATCACCTGCCCCCCGCGCACGAAATCCCCGACCCTGATGTTCACTTTTTCCAGCTCTGCATACTTGCTCACGACCCCATCGTGATGTCTGACGAGGATGTAGTAAGTCCGGTTCCAGTAAGGTAAAACCTCAGGGGACGTGAATTCGCCCACGTCTATCACTTCCCCTTCTTCTATCGCCCGAACGGCGCTCCCCTTCGGCGCATAAATGTCAACGCCGCAGTGGTATCTGTCATCCCGGTTCTCCCAGAAAGACCCGGGCTCCCCGCCCTGGGGAAGACGCCTCGAATGGCTCTCAGGAACTGGCCAGAATTTCATGGTCCAACGCCCTTTTTGGTTTCGGTGATTGGCTCCCCTGAGGACGACCGCGGCTTCATCCTTCACACGAAGCCCACTCGCCCTTTTCGGCACGGCAGGAGAAATCGCGGCAGGTCGGTCAACAGCGTTCTATCACATCCGGTCATTTGACCTCGAGAACGAGTTCACTCTCCTTGTACCCGAACAATACAATAAGCTTGTAAGCGAGATCTACAACCTCTTTTGCTCCCAGGCCCACGTCCATGTAGATGTTTGTGTTTGAGATTTTCTCGCAGTTCAGAAACTCATAGGGATTCCGGCTGAAATACTCTTTGTCTTTTCCCGATAAGGTGAACAAGACTTCCAGATCGTCCTTGTGCTGCGGGAAGATCGTTTCACAAATCCTGAGAATCATCGCTTTCCATGATTTCACCTCATAGCGCTTCCCCTTGAAAGTGAACCCCGTGATGGACTTCGTTGCGAAGTCTTCTTTGGGAGCCGCAGTCTTGAGCTTGGCGGGCATGACAGGGAGCTTCGGTTTCACCGCGGTGGAAACGCCGACCTTCAGCTCCGGCTTGGAATTGATGAACTCTTCCACCGTCTCCCGGTCCGGCTTGTGACCGCAAATCTGCTTCGTCACTTCCGCAAGAACGTCCATGAGCCATTTCTTTGGCTCTTTCATGATCATGTCCCACGCCCTCGGAAGGTTTTCTTCCACCATGAATGCCTTCTGGCGGGTATTGTAGATGTCTTCGGCTGCCTTTTGTGCTTTTCCGGAAACCACGCTTTCCTTGGATAGAAAGTCAGACAGTTTCTCAGCAAACCATTCCGCTCTCTGCGCGTTCATGTCCAGGGCGAGAAACTTCTTTTCATCCGCGCTGCCTTGAAGCAGGGGAAGGAAGAACCACCAGGCGAGCCCGTCTGTGAGGAGGGCCATTTTGACATTTCCCTGCACCGCAGTGGCGAGCGCTTCCCCTTGGTGTTTCGAAAGGTCGTCTCCTTTCTTCACAAACACATAGACCCGGTTCCCATTGTTGTGTCGCAGCAAGAAGTCAACCTTTGCACCGCCTACCGTGTGTTCGGGTTGCACCTCGTCCACATCAAAGGGGTCCCATTCCAAGAGGGAGAGGAGCTTCAGGACCACGGCTTGTTTGACAGCCGCTTCATCAAAAGTGTTAAGGCGATCATCAGACTGCAGTTTCTTTACGAATTCGACGACTTTTTTCATGGACTCCTCCAGGACTGACCCTTCAGGTCAACCCGATTTCAGCAGGCTATCTCAAGCCTTTTCCTCATTTCCAGCCCCTCAGAGATTCAAGAAGCCTCCCCCAGGCGGAAAATACACTAAATTTATAGCAAAATTAGGCTCTTACGTCAAGGGAGAAGTTTGATGGAGGAAAGACGAATGGGACTTCCTTTTCCCTGGATGGGCTGAAGGGGTTTGCTAGGGACTAGATCATCCCCACGATGGCCTCAATGGATCTGTTCTCCAAGTCCGCGATGGCGTTACCGAGGCTTTCCACCTCCGCAGGAGAGAGGAGCAATCCCGCGTTGGAGCGAAACTTCTCGTACACTTCGTCCCAGCTGGCCGGGTTTTCCGGCTCCCCTTTGGCCAGGTCCAATTCCGCCGCAAATTCCCTTCCCTTTGCATCAACGATCGTCACCGTGGCGCCCCTCTTGACCGGGTAGACCTCTTCCCATTTTGCGCTCCCTAAGAGCTTCACTTTTTGAGCCAGCCCCTGGATCGCCTCATCGCCGATCGTCCGGTCCGAGTACTTGTCCGCCCCTGCGCTTTTCTCCTTCATCACCAACGCGACAGAGAAGGGAATGCTGAACCGTCCTGCGGAAGGCGTCGTGGCGCGCCGAATGCCTGCCAGTCTCACCGCGGCCGGATAGGTCTCTACGATGATCTCATGGATCTGGCTAAGGGGGATCTTTTCGCGTTGGAGGATCATAAGTGCCGCATCCATCGGTGCGTGGGCGTGGCGGCAAGCAGCGTAGAGCTTGAGGTAGGCATTGAGGATCTCAAATTCCTGCCCGAGACCACGGACGAGGGCGTCCGGCTTCGCCCCCTCGCCGTAGGCTTTCAGGAAACCATCCTCCCCTTCGAAAATCTCAGAAGGCCCCAGGAAACCTTTTCTCGCCCATAGGCAAGAGAGGAGACCGGAAACAGCAGCCCTGGCAGGATTGATCGGCTTGACTTTGGCCCCCTCCACTTCATGGTTGACCTGGATGA
>JAGUZM010000087.1 GCA_020060805.1 Deltaproteobacteria bacterium
ATCAAGACGCACAATCCCTTCATCGTGAATGACATCAACATGGCCAAGAAGATGGGCATTGATGCGATGAAGATGAACAACTTCGGCAGCTCCCTCGTCTACGGCCACCCCCAGGGGCCCACAGCGGGAAGACTGATTGCCGAACTCCTGGAAGAAGTCGTCCTCCTCGGCGGAGGCTATGGCCTTTGGGCCGGATGTGCTGCGGGGGACACGGCAGCGGCCATGGTCTTCAAAGTAGGATAAGCGTTCTGACACCCGATTGGAGGGCCGTTCCCCTTCGCGTGGGCCGGCCCTCTTCTTTCCCCTTATCCCTACAGCACCTTGAAGGTCGGAATGAAAGAAGCACGAATTTCGGATTTCTAAATCCGAAACAAACTCAAAATTCAAATGCCCAAATCATCAAAACCTGATATACCGTGTAAAAACAAGGAAGAGGGTTCTGTTTTGGATTTTGGTATTTTGGTCATTTGAGCTTGTCTCGAATTTCGAGCTTCGAATTTCGGATTTGTCATAGGCTTCCATTCAAGCACCTGCAACGGTCTCAAGAAATCGATGAAAAACAACCGAAGCGAGCATCCCAGAACTCACTGCATCCGCTGTGGTGAATGCTGCATCGTGGCGAGCCCTACCCTGCAGGCACAGGACCTGCCGCTGATCCAAGGGGGGGCCATCGCAGCCAGGGACCTTTTTACCATCCGACAGGGAGAGCTCGTATGGGACAACGTCATCGAGGCTTTCACTGTCACCGGCCAGGACATTCTGAAGGTGAGGGAAAAACAGGAGGGAGGGTGCGTATTCTTCGACGACAATGCTAAGGCCTGCACCATCTATGAGAAAAGGCCTGCCCAGTGTGCGGCCATGGCCTGTTGGGACATGGCCGAATTCATGAGGGTCTACAAGGGAGCGAAACTTGCGCGCCGCGACGTCGTAAAAGACGGGGTGGTCCTAGGCCTGATCGAAGCCCACGAAAGGCGTTGCAGCTATGAAGCGTTACAGGCGCACGTGAAAGCGATTGAAACGGACGGGGAAAAGGCTGTAGAAAAGGTCATCGGGCTGTTGAAATTCGATCACCAGATGCGGCCTTTCCTTTTGCAGAAGCTGGGCCTGAACCCGGATGAAATGGATTTCCTTTTCGGCAGGCCCCTCGCAGACACGGTCGTCATGTTCGGCCTCAAGGTGGTCCGTGAACCGGATGGAACGTTTTTTCTCACCCGCGTCGAAAAGCGAGTTCCGGGGTGAGAGAGGATTGGAGGATGGGGATAATAGTGCGAGGTGTTTTTCGCAACACTCCAGTACTCCATCGGTCCAATACTCCGGAAAACTCAGCTCCAACTTGAAGGGGTTGAGCCAGAGCACAGATCGCGCCGATTGGGGGTGATTTGTTGACTTCCTTTTACCTTGGGATTGATGTCGGTTCCGCCTCCACAAAAGGGGTGCTCATGGCAGGAGCCAAGGTGGCGGCCAGCGCGGAGCTCCCTTCCGGAGGGGACTTCAGGGCGACCGCCGAGAGGATGAAGGCTGCCCTTTTGGCTCAGGCGGGTGCATCTCCGGGAGACATCCTCCGCAGCGTTGCCTCAGGATTCGGCGCAAAAATGGTCCCTTTCGCGGATGCGGTTGTGACCGACATCTCCTGCCACGGGAAAGGGGTGAATTCCCTCCTGCCCACTGTCCGAACCGTCATCGATGTGGGCGACCTCTACACTAAAGCCCTGCGGATCGATGGGCAAGGCAACCTGGTCAAGTTCGTCCTGAGCGGCAAATGCGCCGGCGGAAGCGGCCGCATTCTCAAGGTCATGGCCAAAGTGCTCCATCTCAGGGTGGAGGAACTGGGGGAACTCTCCCTGAAATCAAAGGAGCGCGTTGAATTCAACACCGGTTGTGCCGTATTTGCTGAGTCGGAGGCTGTTTCCCGGATCGCGGAAGGAACGGCCAAGGAGGATCTCCTGGCCGGGCTGCACCGAGCCCTGGCAGCCCAGGTGGATGCCCTTGCCCTCAGACTGGGGATTGAAAAGGACGTGGCTGTCGTCGGAGGAGGGGCGAGAGATGCCGGCCTCGTCAAGGCCCTGGAAGAAATCAGGGGCTATCCTCTCCTTGCGCCCGAGGAGCCTCACATGACCGCCGCCCTAGGCGCAGCGATCATCGCCTCAGAGTCTCCCAAAGCCTGATCCGCCAGAGACGAGGAAAACTCCCTGCAACCCTGCCAGTGATGGATTTTCGGAAGCGCTCAGCGAAGGCAAAACAGCGCGCGAAAGCCTTTCGTGTCAGAAATCCGACCAGCCTGAGGAGGTCACACTTCCGAAGTGATTCATGGTGCAGTACTTTACCCTGCCGTTTTTCACGTCAAGAACCCACACACCCTCCTTGGAGTCCGCAACCATCTGGTAGGGACCTTTTTGAGCGGGATCCTGATATTCCTTCCCCGTTGCCCTCGATTGGGCCCCCAGCTTGGAGACAGCCGCTGAAGTAGCGAGAAGGGCAACTGCCACCAACACGGCGATGATCAGGTTTTTTCTCATGTCCACCTCCCTTTCCTTTCTTTGAGAATCATCCGGTTACGGATCAAAACACGATTCCCTTCGGGACGAAATCCACAGCTCAACCGGCGTTGCTACGGTCCGCGCGTTCCTATTTTCTTCCCTGAGGCTCGTCGGATAACCCGGTTAATCTCATTACTCGCGGACTCTAGCAAAACCACAAAAAAAGGTAAAAGCGTTATTATTGGGGGAGCACGAATCGGCCTAGAAAACTGAAAAATAATCGTGATATCAAATAACTAAACCACCCTCGTCTGTAACACGAAGGGTTTCAACCATCCCCGATAGGGACACTAATTTCGATGAAGGTCTTTCTCTGGCTCGCTTCTCGTGGGAGTATGGGGTCCTGTGCTCAGGGAGAAAGAATTCCGTTGACAGACACGGTGGGACGTGATCTTATATAAATCGAGCGCTTGCTCTAAATCCATTCCCATCCCGATACGGAGGGCAGCTCATAAGAGGTCAAGAGGCATGAAAAAACCGAGTCATCATGGCATGATAGAGGGAATGGTCCCTTCTCCGGCCAAGGACGCCGACCTGATTCAATCAAAACACGAGCAAATCGTCAAAGGCGCTTGCCGGTTGTTCTTCAAGAAGGGGTATCACAGGACGACCATCCGCGAGATCGCTTTAGCCTGTGGGATGTCCATGGGACAACTCTACCACTACATTTCCTCCAGGGATGATGTCCTGTTTCTGACCTACAAGCAGATGCAGATGGTCTGGTACGAGCACCTGGTCAAATCAGGGGTCGAGGAGATTGTTGATCCCTTGGAAAGGTTGAAAAGGGCGGTTCGTCTCACCCTCGAGTTTGCTCTCAAGAACAGGGATCTCTTTCTCTTTGTTTACACGGAAACCAAGTATCTGGACAAAAGGCATCTCCAGGTTGTCCTGGAAATGGACGATAAAAACGTCGTCGGCTTTTGGCGCCGCCTCTTGCGGGATGTCAACGGGGGGAAGAAAATCGGGGGGGACCTCGATTTCCTGGCCAACCTTGTCTCTTATCTCATGGTGTTTCTCCCCATGAGAGGATGGAACCTTAAGGAGAAGCCGAATGGGGAATATCTGGACGCTGTGACCGCCTTTATCATGAAAGGGCTGGGCATCAGCGAGGAGGCAGTGTAAGATCGCGACTGCACGCGAGGGGAGAAAGCTGGCCGGAGGGGGGTGCTTGACCACCCCCTTCCGGTCAGAGACAAGGTTGCATTGTCTTGAATTGTGTGAAAACCTTTGACCTTTGAAAAGGAGAGTTTAGGGATGAGCGAGAAAACGAGCGCGATGTCCAGGGTGGAAGAATACTACCAGGATTACGGGGTGAGGGCCAAGGAACTGGCAGCCCAGGGCAGAACGGTGATCGGGTATATCTGTTCCTTCGTTCCCCTTGAGCTGATCACTGCCGCGGATTGCATCCCCTTTCGGGTGAGGGGTAACGTGAGGGAGCCGATCACGAAGGGGGACGCCCTCCTCGAGACCATTGTCTGCCCCTTCATCCGCAGCTGCTTTGATCTTTCCGTGAAGGGAAAATACAACCACCTCTCGGGCATGGTGATTCCCCACGGCTGTGACAGCATGGTGAGGAGCTACAGCGTGTGGAGTTATTCCCTGAACCTCCCGTATTTTCATTTCGTCAACATCCCTTCCGTCGTCAAGGATGCTTCGTTTGAATTCTTTCGCGCTGAACTGGAGGCCTTCCGGAAAAGCCTGGAGGAATTCACAGGGAAAAAGATCACCGATGATGATCTGGGTCGGGCGATCCGGTTGCACAACGAAAACCGAAAAAAGGTGAAGGCGCTGTATGAATTCCGGAAGCCCGATCCGCCCATGATCGCCGGGACGGAACTCACCAAGCTGCTGACGGTCGGCGCGAGTCTGCCCATCGAGGAGTCCACCAGGCTTTTCGATGAAGTGCTGGAAGAGTTGCAGCAACGAAAAACCTCTCCCCTCAAAAAAGGCCCCCGGATCCTCATCGACGGCCCGTGCGTGGATAACATCGAGATGATGAAGATCGTTGAAGGCTTGGGAGGCAACGTGGTCGTGGACACCATCTGCAACGGGACCAGGGATCATTGGCCCATGGTCCCTGAGGGGGGTGACCCGATTGACGCCCTTTCCCGTCGGTACCTGGGCGGCGTCAACTGCCCCAAGACCTACAGGAGCAACAAGGCAAACACCTTCGAAGGCGATTGCGCGGTCCGGTTCTTCGACATCGGCCGTTTTTCAAAGGATTTCAAGGCGGACGGCGCGATCCTCTACACATACAAATTCTGTGATCCCTTTGGTTTCGAGGTCCCTGCACGAAAGGCGTACTATGAGTCGATCGACGTGCCCCTCCTCTACCTGGAAGACCTCTACTCCGCCGGAACGATCGGCCAGCTTAAAACCAGAATCCAGGCGTTCCTAGAGATGATCGGATAGAAAAGGAGGACGACCCCATGGCTGAGGAGCAAAAAAAACCCAAGAAAAGGATGACCGCAACCCATGCGGCCGCTTCCATCGGCCCCATGGTCAAGGAGTTCATCGTAGGGACCAACCGGGCCAGAGCTGAAGGGAGGCAGAAGCTCGCCTACACCTTCATCGTCTGTCACCATGAGGAAATCCTGCGGGCAATGGATGTTCTGCCCGTATGGACCGAAAATTTCGCCGGCATCTGCGGAGCCAAAAGGGATGCGGAAAGGTTTCTCCAGCGTGCTGAGTCCCTCGGCTTGTCGCGCTCCTTGTGCACCTATGCGCTTTGCGGGATCGGGTTCGACCACTGGAGGGAGGAGCTGGGTCAAATGCCCCCGGAAGCGCCGTGGGGGGGCATGGTGAGGCCTGACTTCATGATCTCCACGGGCCAGATTCTCTGCGACCCCAGGGCGAAGTGGTACCAGGCGTCCCAGCAATTCATGCCCGATGTGCCCATCTACAACATGGACCTCCCCTACCCTCTTTTCGACAGGAAGAGGGACCACCGGGAGGTGTGGGGCTACTACCACGAGTACATCGTCAAGGAACTTCGCGGTTTGGTCAGCTTTCTGGAAGAACAGACCGGCAAGAAGATGGACTATGACCGGCTGAGGGAATTGGTGGATTTGAGCGACCGCACCTGGAACCTGATCCATAACACTTACGAACTGCGCCGTGCCGTACCCTGCCCCATGGGCACCGGCGACGCCATGAATACCATGGTTCCCATGTGCTTCATGATGG
>JAGUZM010000613.1 GCA_020060805.1 Deltaproteobacteria bacterium
CCGGGCATGGACGGCCTGGAAGTGGCCAGACGCCTGAAAAAGGACGAGGTCACCAAAGACATCCCTGTCATTATGGTTACGGCCAGGGGCGAGGAAGCCGATATCGTGACCGGCCTTGAGGTGGGCGCCGAGGACTACATCACCAAGCCTTTCAGCCGCAAGGTCCTGATCGCGCGGGTGCGAGCGGTGCTCAGGAGAAGAGCCTCTGCCCCCGCCGATGAGCAGGAGGCCCTGTCTATCCACGATCTCACGATTCATCCGGGACGGAGGGAAGTGCGGGTGAAGGGGAAACCCGTGTCGCTGACGTTTACGGAATTCGGAATCCTGAATTTCCTTGCCAGGAGACCCGGATGGGTGTTCACCCGCTCCCAGATCGTGGATGCGGTGCGCGGGGACGAGTATTTTGTGACCGATCGCGCCGTGGATGTTCAGATCGTGGGGCTGAGGAAGAAGCTGGGGAGCGCGGCAAAAGCGATTGAGACCGTGCGCGGAGTGGGATATCGTTTCAAGGAATAAGCCATGGCCAAGAAGAAAAGATTATTGTGGCATGTGTTTTTCTCCTACCTGCTGGTCATTTTGGTTTCCTTGGTGGCGGTGAGTTGGCTTGCCTCGAATTCCATGCGGCATTTCTTTCTGGAAAAAACTCAGGAAGATCTTCAAACCCGGGCCCTCCTTTTCGAGAACTACATTCTCGATCATGTCGACCCGCTCGATGAGCAGAGCATTGATCGGCTCTGCAAGGAGATCGGTCCTTCAGCCTCCACGCGGATCACCGTGATTCTCCCATCCGGTAGGGTGATAGGAGATTCCGAGGAAGATCCCCGGAACATGGACAACCATCTCGACCGTCCCGAGATTCTGGATGCGATGGATAAGGAAGTGGGAGTTTCCACCCGGTACAGTCCGACTCTGGGTAGAAACATGATGTACGTGGCGGTTCCGCTGAAGAGAAACACTCGAACCGTAGCCTTTGTGCGGGCGGCGATCCAGCTGGAGTCTTTGGAAGCCGACATTCATGCCATTAAGGTGAAGATCGCCTTTTCGGGATTGATCATCGCCGGCCTGGCTACGCTCCTGAGCTTGCTCGTCTCTCACAGAATAAGAAGGCCCATTGAAGAAATCCGGAGGGGTGCGGAAAGCTTTTCTCGCGGCGATTTTCAGCATCCCCTGCCGGTGTCGGCCATTAAAGAGATCGGCGACCTCTCCGAGACCCTGAACGCCATGGCCCAGGAACTGGAAAAAACCCTTTCCAAGATCACGGAACAAAGAAACGAACTGGGGGCTGTTCTGTCCAGCATGGCGGAAGGCGTGCTGGCCATGGACATGGGAGAACGGATCCTCGGCATGAATCATGCCGCTTCCGTCATCTTCGAATGCGATCCGAAGCGGGTTCAGGGCCGGACCATCCAGGAGGTGATCCGCCATCCGGAACTGCAGACCCTGGTGACCAAAGCGTTGGCCAGTGAAGAGGCCGTGGAAAAAGACGTGGTCCTTTACTCGAAGGAAGAAAGAGTCCTCAACGGCCATGCCACCATTCTCCGTGACGGAAAGGGCACCCGGGTGGGTGTTTTGGTCGTGCTGAACGATATTACCCGCCTCAGGAAACTGGAGAACATCCGAAAGGACTTCGTCGCCAATGTGTCCCACGAAATCAAGACCCCTATCACCGCCATCAAAGGGTTTGTAGAGACCCTGCAGGACGGCGCCATGCAAAGCCCCCAGGATGCGGAGCGGTTTCTCGGGATCATCCAGAGTCATGTTCAGAGGCTCGAGTCACTGGTGGAGGACCTCTTGAGCCTGTCGCGGATCGAAGAAGAGACTGAGAAGGAGGCGATTGTCCTGGAAGAGAAACTCATCAGGGACGTGCTGGTGGGGGCCCTTCAGCTTTGCCATGCGAAGGCAGAGGCCAAGCCAATTCGATTCGAGCTCTCCTGCAGGGATGACCTGGTGGGAAAGATCAACCCGTCCCTTCTGGAACAGGCGGTGGTGAACCTGTTGGACAACGCCATCAACTACAGTGAGCCGGGAAAGAACATTTGGGTCCAAGCAGAGACGACACCTCAGGAGATCCTGATCCACGTCCGCGACGAGGGCTGCGGGATAGAGAAGCAACACCAGGAGCGCCTTTTTGAGCGCTTTTATCGCGTGGACAAGGCCCGGAGCCGCAAGCAGGGAGGAACCGGGCTGGGGCTTGCGATCGTCAAGCACATCATGGAAGCCCACGGGGGCCGGGTTTCGGTGGAGAGCCAACTCGGCCGGGGGAGCACCTTTACCTTGCACTTGCCCCGGATTTCGTCTTAAGAGCACTCCACTTAATCGATTTCTTTTCTCCGAATCGCTCTCAGGATAGTGATAAGAAGTAGGGAGTAAGTAGTAGGCAGTAAGCAGAAGAGACAACTGCCTAGCAGTAGGGCATTCACGAATTAAGATGCCATCTCGACCGAAGGGAGAGATCTTTTTATGCGCCCGTTATCGGTAAGATTTCTCCCCCGGCTTTCGCCGGGGTCGAAATGACACCATTGCAGCGTTATTTCCGGAACGCTCCACTCGGTTTTTCCGAAAGCAAATCTCTCTCAATCCTAACCTGTTTCTAACGTTTTTCTAACAATCCCTGTCTAGATTTCTTCCCAATGATCAATGGGAAATGATCGATGTTCATTGATCGATGATTCTGTTACGGCCCTCAGCCGGGAGGAGGAAACTTTAAAAGGAGGTTTGGGAAAGATGAAGATTTGGAAGGCCATGAGTGGAGTGGCGGTGGGAGTGCTCTTGGGTTTTGCTTTGACAGCCCCGGTTTCGGCTGTCGAGGTGGATTCCAAGCTGGCGGACTACAAGGCCGTGAGCGGAGTGTCCGGCAAGATCAAGTCGATCGGATCAGACACGCTGAACAACCTGATGGCTCTTTGGTCTGAAGGGTACAGGTCAAATTATCCGGGCGTGCAAATCGAGATCGAGGGCAAGGGTTCGACCACAGCACCCCCGGCTCTGATCGAAGGAACGGCCCAGTTCGGCCCCATGTCCCGGGAGATGAAATCCGAGGAAGAAGGGGCTTTCGAGAAAAAGCACGGCTACAAGCCCGCTCGGATCCGGGTAGCTGTGGATGCGCTGGCGGTCTTTGTGCACAAGGACAACCCCATCAAGGGCTTGACCCTTCAGCAGCTGGATGCTATTTTCTCAAAGACCCGGAAGGGAGGATTAGCCAAGGAGATCAAAACATGGGGTGCTTTGGGGCTTACGGGTGAATGGGCGGACAAGCCGATTTCTCTCTATGGCCGTAATTCGGCCTCCGGCACCTACGGGTATTTTAAGGAGGTGGCTCTGTTCAAGGGGGACTACAAGGATCAGGTCAAGGAGCAGCCTGGGTCCTCAGCAGTTATTCAAGGCATCGCCTCTGACAAGTACGCCATAGGGTATTCCGGAGTGGGGTACAAGACGGCGGATGTGAAGACCGTGCCCCTGGCGTTGAAAGAGGGACAGACCTTCTACGATGCGGATGCGAAAAACGCGTACAGCGGCGATTATCCGCTGGCCCGGTTCTTGTACATTTATCTGAACAAGAACCCCAATCAGGAGCTGGATCCCCTCCGGAAAGAATTTATCAAGTACCTTTTCTCCAAGGCAGGTCAGCAGATCGTAATCAAGGACGGTTTCTACCCTGTCTCCGGCGAGATCGCTCAGAAAGACATGGGAGCCCTGGGCATCAAGTAAACGTCAGGCAGCCTGCCCTGAACAAAAGGGGGGTAGAATAGGGCGGTTCCTGGAGGGCCAGGATCCGCCCCTTTCCTTTCAACAGGTGACTCGGTTTTATGGAATCAGGTGCTCCATCCTCAGGCGAAAGCGCAAGACCAAAGACCGCCGCAGGTCCTTTCAGAAGGGAAAAGAAGGCGCGACGCGGTGTTCTAATTGCCGACGCCATCGCCGACCGCACCATCACGATCGGCGGCATCCTGGTGATCGTGGCGGTGCTGGGGATCCTGGTGTTTCTGGTAGAAGAAACCCTTCCTCTTTTTAGAAGCGGCACCAAGACGGGGGGGCACACCTATTCGCTGCAAGGGACGGCAGAGGACGTCCTGGGGGTCAGTGTCGATGAGTACAAAACTCTCGCTTTTTTCCTGACCAGACAAGGTAAAGGCAGCCTGTGCCACGCCAAGACTGGTTTTCCCCTGCAACGGGTCGTGCTGGACCTTGAGGGCAGGGAACTGAGCGCTTTAGCCTTCACCCCCGATCGACAATATGTGTTGTTCGGCTTCTCGGACGGGAGCGTGCGTTTCGGGGCGCTGGAGTTCACCGCAGAGATTCTCACCCCTGAAAACCTCCCCCAGGGACTGAACAGGGTGGATGATAAGGACAGCACGGACGGATCCAATGTTTACAGCAAGATTCCCGGAAATCAGTTCAGGAAGGTCTCCTTCGCCCTCTCTCTGGACAAGGAATTCATTCCGGTCTCGGAAACCGGAAAACCCCTGGTGGCCCTGGCCTACCACGTGAGCGGCCAGGCGGAGCGGCAAGCCAGGGCCTTTGTGGCTCTGGATGAGGAAGGGATTGCCTCCTTGAATCTGGTTACCTCCAAGATCAACCTGCTCACCGGTGAAAGAAGAGCCCAGGTCACGCGAACCCAGCTTCCTCCCCTACCTCCGGGCGTGAAGCCCCATGCGATATCGCTGACGGAAAAAGCGGATCAAGTCGTGGTGGCGGAGAAAACCGGAACGGTTTACCGCTATAATACAGCAGACTTGAACGCCCCGATGCTGGCGGAAACGGTTCGCGTTGTTCCTGATGACTCCACGCTCACCTCCTTTGGATATCTTTTCGGCGGGCAATCCCTTGTGGTGGGCGGTTCGGACGGGTCTCTGAATATTTTCTTCCTGCTGAAAAAAGAGGGTGCCGACACCAAGGATGGACAGGCGCTTCAGCTCACGAGGCGCTTTGACCGCTTGCCCTCCAGCCCTGTGCTCTTTGAACCGGCCATTATGGGGAAGAATTTCGCCGTGGCCGATGCCAAAGGCAACCTCTTTGTTTACCACGGGACCAGCCAGAAACTGCTGGTGCAGTTTCCTTCGGACGCAAAGACGCAGGATTACCGCGCCCTTGTGCTCTCCCCACGGTTGGACGGACTTCTGGCCTTTCAGGGGGAAGGCCGGGTGCGATTCTGGGAGTTTTACATTCCTCATCCTGAAACCACGGTGCGGACTCTCTTCAAAGAGGTTTGGTACGAGGGCTACCCGGAGCCCGCTTACACCTGGCAGTCCTCGGCCATGAGCGAGGATTACGAACCCAAGTTCTCCCTGATCCCGCTGATCTTCGGAACGATCAAGGCCGCCTTTTATTCCCTGCTGTTTGCGATTCCCATCGCCATCCTGGGAGCCATCTACACCTCGGAGTTCGTGACGCTCAAAGTGCGGGCTATTGTGAAGCCGACCATGGAGATGATGGCCTCCTTGCCTTCCGTGGTGCTGGGTTTTGTGGCCGCGCTGGTCATGGCCCCGGTGGTGGAGACGTGGATCGCTGCCGTGCTTCTTGCGTTCCTCGTGGTTCCCACGGCCCTTATGGTTGCGGCGTACCTCTGGCAGATGATACCGCTGCGCGTCGCGCTCCGAATCCAAGGCTTTCCCAAGTTTCTGTCAACCGTGGGGGTGGTCCTCCTGGCCATTTATGGGGCCATCAAACTGGGAGACGTGTTTGAGGAAGCTTTTTTTTCAGGCGATTTCAAGGCCTGGGTCAATGGGGATGTGGGAGGCCCGGAACCCATGCTTTTCCTGCTGGCCTTGCCGCTCTGCTTCCTGGCCGTGAGCCTTGCGGTGTCGCGCTTTTACGGCCGGTCTTTTGGTCTTCTCCTGAGGGAACTCAGCCAGTTC
This sequence comes from Deltaproteobacteria bacterium, assembly GCA_020060805.1. Taxonomy (GTDB): domain Bacteria; phylum Desulfobacterota; class DSM-4660; order Desulfatiglandales; family HGW-15; genus JAHECH01. Next base: position 5,856 of record JAGUZM010000613.1, read on the forward strand.
AATGCCGCTCTCCTGGAGATCGGCCGTTGGGTAGGAACCGTGGTCGTTGCAGGAGGCTGCGCCTTGGGGATCGCGAAAGCCCTGGCGCTCATGGGGGTGGATGTGCGGGGCACTTTTGTGGACACCTATGTGCAGAGGAACACCCTCATTGTCGGCTTTGCCATGGGGTTTGCGGTGATCCCCATCATTTACACCATTGCCGAGGATGCGTTGAACGCTGTTCCCGAGCATTTGCGCGCCGCCAGCCTGGGCTGCGGGGCGACTCCCTGGCAAACGGCCATTTATGTGGTCCTCCCCACGGCCGTCAGCGGGGTCTTTTCGGCGATCATGATCGGCATGGGTCGCGCTGTGGGAGAAACCATGATCGTGGTCATGGCCACCGGCAACACGCCGATTATCGACATGAACATCTTCAACGGCCTCAGAGCGCTTTCCGCCACCATTGCCGTGGAGCTTCCTGAGGCTGTAAAAGGCGGCACCCTGTATCGCATTCTGTTTTTGTCGGGTCTTGTGCTTTTCGCCATGACCTTCGTGATCAATACCGTGGCCGAGGTCATTCGCCTGAGGTTTCGAAAAAGGGCGATGCAGCTATAGTGCGGCGTCATGACTATGTCATCAACCCCATCTAAAAGAACCGCAAGCGGGGCCGATCTCTCCTCCAGAGGGGAACCCTATCTGTGGAGCATGGGCGGAGCCTTGGCCCTTGGACTCATCATGATTTTCGGGTTCCTCCTCCTGATTGCATGGAACGGGCTGGTGACCTTCTATCCGAAGCCCATCGAGGTCCTGAAACTCAGGGACGGGTCCTTGGTCGCGGGCGAGCCGACCCGTTCCGAAATGTACAGGCTTCCCCGGCACCAACTGGACAGCCTGGAGGAAAAGAGCCGGAAGGCGGTGATGGAGAACCACGGGTTCGGCCTCAGGACGCTTTACCGGACAGGCAATTTTGATTTGTACAATGAGGACTTTGTTTGGGTTTCAGAGTTCAACATCGCAGAGCGCACAGCCCCGAGAACCGTTTTCTTCATTGAACGCATGGAGTGGGGGCCGTTCATCGGCTTTGTTCAGACGCTTACGGTGAAAGGAGAGGGTCTCCCTGCGGGGTCTTTCACGCCGGCTCGACTGGAAGAGGAGCACCAAAGGGCTGTGGAGCGCCGCAAGAGGGTGAGAGCCATCGAGCGGGATGAAATGGGAACCCTCAATCATGAACTTGACCTGGCACGACTCGCCCTGCGGCGAACTGCCCTGGATAAAGGCAAAGACAGTCCCGAGTACCTGGCGCAAGAGAAAAAACAGAATTCCCGGGCCGCGCAGATTCAAACGCGGTACGGTCTTCTCCAGAAGGAGTCGGAATCGATCAAGAGAGAGGACGCACTCTACACCGTGGTCCTCAAGGACATTCGCGGCACGGAAAAGAGGCTGCTCCTTTCGCAAATGGTTCGATTCTACCGGGCCAATGACCTGACTTTTTTCCAGAAAGCGAACGTGTACGTTTCAAGATGGTTCGAGTTTCTCACGGCAGAGCCCCGGGAGGCCAACACAGAGGGAGGGGTTCTTCCTGCCATCTTCGGCACCTTTGTCATGACCGTGCTCCTGGCTGTGGCTGTGGCGCCTTTCGGCATCCTGGCCGCCCTGTATCTTCGGGAGTATGCCAAACAAGGGCGCCTGGTTTCCCTGGTGCGCATCTGCGTCAACAACCTGGCGGGGGTTCCTTCGATTGTGTACGGCGTCTTCGGCCTGGGTTTCTTTGCCTACATCCTGGGTGGAACCATTGACCAGGTTTTCTTTCCGGAACGCCTGCCCAATCCCACCTTTGGATCGGGAGGTCTTCTCTGGGCTTCGCTGACGCTGGCGATGCTCACCGTGCCTGTGGTGATCGTGTCAACGGAAGAGGCGCTGGCGGCGGTGCCTCAGTCCATGAGGGAAGGGTCCCTGGCCTGCGGAGCTTCGAAGTGGCAAACCATCAAGAACATCGTGCTGCCCAAGGCCATGCCCGGCATTATGACCGGCCTGATCCTGGCCATGGCCAGAGGGGCGGGGGAAGTCGCTCCTCTCATGCTTGTGGGGGTGGTCAAAATAGCCCCGAGTCTCCCCCTGGACGGGTTTTTCCCGTTTCTTCATTTGGAGCGAAGCTTCATGCATCTGGGGTTTCACATTTACGACGTGGGATTCCAGTCGCGCAATTCCGAGGCCGGTAAGCCCATGGTGTTTGTGGCCACCCTGCTGCTGATTGCGCTGGTGGCGGTCATGAACGCCACGGCTATCTACATCCGCAACCGACTGAAACGGAAGTATTATGTGGGGCATTTCTGAGAGGGTTTTTCATGGAAGCAAAGGCACAGTTTGATTTAGACAGCGCGGAAACCGTATACCACCCCAAACCCGGAGGGGGAGGGTCTATCCTGGATATCGATCGCTTCTGTCTCTGGTATGGCCGTGCGCAGGCTCTTTTCAACAATACCCTCAACATCGAGAGGGGCTTGGTCACCGCGCTGATCGGACCCTCGGGCTGCGGGAAGTCCACCCTGCTGCGGTCCCTGAACCGCATGAACGATCTCATCGCAGGCCTCAGCATTTCCGGAAGCATCGTGTTCGAGGGGAAAAACATCTATGATCCGGACGTGGATGTCATCGGGCTTCGAAAGCGAATGGGCATGGTCTTCCAGAAACCCAACCCCTTTCCCATGTCCATTGCCGAAAACGTCACCTATCCCCTCAAGGTGGACCATGTCACCGACCGTCGGGTGCTGGAGGAAACGCTGGAGCAGGCCCTCAAGGGCGCCGCGCTGTGGGATGAAGTCAAAGACCGGTTGAAGGACAGTGCTCTCGGACTTTCCGGCGGGCAGCAGCAGCGGCTGTGCATCGCCCGGGCCATTGCGGCGGACCCTGATTTTCTGCTCATGGACGAGCCCTGCTCGGCCCTGGACCCGTTGGCTACCACCAAAATCGAGGACTTGATCAACGAGCTCAGGGGCCGCTACACGATCATCATCGTCACCCACAACATGCAGCAGGCGGCCAGGGTTTCAGACAACACGGCCTTTCTCTATTTGGGAAGGCTCATCGAATACGGAGAGACGAACGCGATCTTCACCCGGCCTAGGCTCAAGCAAACAGAAGACTACATTACAGGTCGTTTCGGATAGGAGAGGAGGGAAAGGCCATGCCCAAACGTCTGCAACGGGACATCGAGAAGATCAAGAAGATGGTGCTTTCTCTCGGCGCCATGGTGGAAGAACGCATCCGGATGGCCATCAAGGCGATCGAGACCTGGGATGCGGGGCTGGCCGAGGAAATCATCCGCAGGGACTATGAAATCGATGAGCTGGAGATCGAGGTGGAAGAAGAGTGCCTGAAGATTCTGGCTTTGCACCAGCCCGTGGCCGTGGATCTGCGGTTTCTCATCGCCACCATCAAGATCAACAGCGAGCTGGAACGAATCGGCGATGAGGCGGTGAACATCGCCCACCGGGTGACGAATATCTCAAAGCGCAGAAAACTGGACCTTTCCTTTGATTTCGACATTATGGCCGAGAAAGCCGCCACCATGCTCCGCATGAGCCTGGATGCCCTGGTGAACCTCGACCTGGACCTGGCCTTCAAGGTCTTAACCCTCGACGACGAGGTGGATCAGATGCACCGGGAGACCTATGACAGGATCAAGGAGGTCATGGCCCGGAATCCGGACTACGTAGCCTACCTCATCAACCTCTACACCACTTCCCGGCACCTGGAGCGGGTTGGGGATCATTCCACCAACATCGCGGAAGAGGTCATCTACCTGATCGAAGGGGAAATCGTTCGCCACGGCAGGTGGGAGGCCACAGATGAACCAAAGGCTTAGTACAAGCTTCCCCAAATACCCTCACGTATTCGCCACCGAGGCACCAGGACACGGAGGGAGATCCCGATAGACGAAAATAATCCTCGTAAGATCTTCTTGGGGCAGAATATTTTTGTTTGTCCCGGTCATTGACCGGGACAAACAAAGACTCTTCTCTGCGCCCTCTGCGTGGTGAACCCTGGGCGACTCTGGCGCCGCCGAAGGCGGGTAAACCAGGGTTCGTGACCGTAATTGGGAAAACCTGTACTTAGCATTAGAAAAGCCCCAATGGTTGTTTCCTTGACCGATGGGAAGGGAGGAGCACGCTGACGATCACGGCACACTCCACGCCGAAAGGCAGGTAACCTGCGTAGCCGAGGAGAGGCATCTCGAAGACCTGGAAGCGGTGGACAAAAGGAACCCGGTAAATCCACTTGGCCAGACTCCAGTAATTCCACATTTCCCAGAAAAAACCGCACATGAGGGCAGCCAGGGCTGAGGTGAGAACAAGCCGCCAGTCCCCATGTCCCATGGCGCTGAAGATGTGCGCCTCCTTGAGAAGAACCTGGAGCGAGACCCAGACGAGGAGCGGCGACATCCACAGAAGGGCGAAGAGATGGTGGGGGAGGAGACCCAGAAGAAAAAGGCCGGTCCCTGCCGCGATGAGCACAAAGGCAGCCACCGATCGCTGCCTGCGCACTTGAGCGGATGGGAACCCCTGAAACCTCTTCTCGATGTTGGGAAAAGAAAGAAGCCAGTCCCTGGTGGAGGCGAAGGCGGGGAGGACCGTTGAAAATGAAAGGGTGGCGTAAAGGAAGTATTCGAGGGCGCTGAACTCCGGCCCCACGTAGTACCAGTTTTGGACGAACCGGTTGAGGTATTCGAAGAACCACCAGAAGGCGGCGCTCACCGGGAACAGAAGCAGGAAAAAAAGAGGCTCATCCCTCAACAGGCAGCGCCCTGCCCGGCGGTAGGTCAGGGCATTCACGACGATGATGTAGGCGACCCACAAGGGGGTGAAGGTATGGGGCTGGAAGGGCTCGAACCAGGGGAACCGGGTCCAGGCCAAGACCCACGACGATCCGCCCAAAAAAACGCCCAACCAGCCCCACCAGGGAAAGAAACCGGAAATCGTCTTGTCGGGACAGGCGCTCCCTCTTCTTACGGCGTGGGCGAGGACGGGGACGAGGAAAGTCAGAATAAACAGGCTGTAAGCCGCAAACGCGGGCCAAGAGAAGGGGGTTTCCCCGACATAGATGGTCTTGGGCGGAAATTCCAGGTAAAGGGAGGCAGGCCTTCCTGCGAGAAGAATACCGGCCATGGGAAGGCTGAGGAGCATGGTCACGAGGACGATCACTTTGATGAGGGTCTTTTTCATCTCACCGCAGTCAGGATCCGATAGAACTTAGGTTCAGCAGGTGTCGAAGCTTTGAGTTAG
>JAGUZM010000092.1 GCA_020060805.1 Deltaproteobacteria bacterium
CGAAGCTGAAGGGCTTGTCCTGGTAGACGATGTTCTCCAGGTCGGCCATGATCTCCAGGGCATCGTTGTTGGAGGTGAGAAGGCCTCTAAAATAATGGTACTTCTTGTGGAAGACGCTCTCCTCGGGTGAAGAGGGCTTGATCGGCTTGCCTTTCCTGACCGCATCCAGAAACCTGTCCATCAGTCGAACCCTCCCGCGTTGACCGCCCGTAAGCGTCCGGGGCCGGAAGACACAGCCCTGAACGCCTCCGATCATTTCTAACGCCTCGCCTCTCCGTTCTTCAAGAAATCCCCTTATCCTATTTAAGGGTGGGGAGCAACGAAAAATCCTGACCTTGGCTTTTCTGTTCGAAAGGCCTTTGAATCCTTCACCGTAAGTCTTTTGTTGACCGTAGGGTTGAATCCGGCTATTTCTCAGGCACCGGATCCGCACCGGCTCATGGGGATCCTGGAAGAGCATGGAGCGACGCTATGAACATGCGAGCACAACCGGGCAGAGTCATTCTCCTGGCCGCAGCCCTTCTCATCTCGTTCATCTCCCTTCACCGATTCTATGTCGTCGCCACAGAGCACCTCAGCACCCCGTACGACCTGGGTATTGAATCCATCAACCTTGCAACCATCAGATCCCTTCAGCAGGGAAAAGCCATCTACGCTGATTCCTACTTCCGGGAACTTCCTTTCATCATCACCATCTACAACCCTCTTCATCATTACATAACCGCCATCCTGCCCCAATCGGGAACGAATGATTTCTTCACGGGAAGGCTCATCTCCCTGATCGCGACCGTTTTGAGCCTCCTCCTGCTTTTTCTTCCGGGTTATTCCAGGGAATTACCCAAACTCCGCGAGGTTTCGGTGTTCGCCGTTTCCTGGGTCCTGCTGCACCCTATCTTTTTGGAAGCCGCGGTCTACATGCACCCGGACATGCTGGCTTTGTCTCTATCAGCCCTCGCGGTCGTCACCCTGGAGACACCCCGCACCAACCGAAGGGTTGTGCTCGCCGCGCTCTTTGCGTTCCTCGGTTTTGCCGCAAAACAAAATTACGTGTCCGCGACGGCCGCCTGTTTCCTGTTTCTTCTGTTCCAGGACCGCAGGAAGGCCTTTCTCTTCGCCCTCGCTTCCACCGTGTTCTTCTCGAGCTTCTTCATCTTCGTCCATCGCCAATTGGGCGAAGGCCACATCTTCAGCACGATCGGTTCGGTTCTGGCGCACCCGACCTACCTCAACCTGATTTTGAGGCGAATCCTCGAGATACTCAGGCAACCGATGTTCGTTTTCATCCTTGTGGGTGTCGGGTTTTCCATTGTTTATGCCTACCGAAAGGACAAATCCGCCTTGTTTCAGTCCCCTTACGCGATCTATCTGGAGTTGGCCGCATTCGTCCCTCTCATCGGTCTGGGTAAAATCGGGGGTGAGACAAGCTACTACCTTGAATTCATCTTGGCCTCATCCCTGTGGATCGTCTTTTTTGTCAGGAAGTTCCATTCGACTTTTCCACGGGCGTTTTTCGCCGCTTTTCTCCTCTGCCTCGTTGCAGCGACCGCTCTCGAACTGACCGTGACCAAGCGCTCCGCTTACCTTTTGACCGAGGACCCTATTAACAGCTACTACAAGTATCACGTTCCTAAAAGAGTCCAAGCCGAGCTCATGGAACTTGCGCCGCCGAACAACCGTTTCCTCGTGATCAACGGGCACATCATGCTCCCCTTCCTGAAAGAAATGTACTTGAATGACCCTTACAACTATTTCATGATGTGGAATCATGGGATTGTGGATCCTGCGCCCATGATCAAGGCGATTGAAAGGAAATTCTTCTCCGTCATCCTCTACGTGTTCCCCGACAATCCTTGCGAGGTCCCGGGGATGCACCCCATCCCGTCCGGCCGGGGGACGGATCGGGTTGTCAAATCCATACGGGAGAATTACCGATTGGGAAAGACAGGCGCTTTTCTATACTATGTCCCGAAGGAGTCGTGAGGGTTTGAGCCGGTATTCCCTGGCATAAACGGGGATGGATTTACTCAGGCATTCCTTCTCCCACTCGGTCAGCACGGGTTCGCTTCCGGGTGGAGCGGCGGGGATGGGAAGCGGTTCGAGGCGATCCGAGAGAAGGGCGTCCATTTCTTCGAAAAGGGCTTGGTCATCCGTCTTGACGGACGCGGTCCCCCCCGGCGCGAGGATGGTGCAGAGCCCTTCCACGAGGTTTTCGTTCACCATCCGTCTTTTCCTGTACCGGGGTTTGCCGCCGTAAGGGTCGGGGAAGTGGATGAATACCCTCCGGACCTTCCGGCCGTCCATCATCGAAGGGATGGAGAGGTTCACGTTTCCGTGAAACAGGAGAAGGTTGGGGAGATCCTTGTACTGATGGAAGTATTTCTCCGCGATGGCCCGGCGCACCTCGACGCCGATGAAAAATATCGCTGGGTTGAGGGCTGCCAGGCCTGCGAGAAACTCGCCCTTGCCGCAGCCCAGGTCCAGCCATATCTCGCCCCCTCCGTGTGACCGGTAGGCTTGCAGCCAGTCCTCCGCGGTGATCGCGACTCTGCACTGCGAGGGATCCACATGTCTTCGGATGCGTTTGCTCATATTTATCCCGGCTAACGGTACAGGGTATAAGGTACACGGTTGATCATCCTAATGGAATGATTTTTTCCCTGAGCCACGGGCTGCGCCCGTGCAGGCCTTCGCCATGTCATCAGGTCTTTGAGACTCCTGAGACACTCCGCGCAAAAGGATGCTTTTGGGGCACCGGATCGTGTTCGCGAAATCGAGGTAAGCCGGGCTGTTTTATCAGGAGGCTTTCTTGCTCCGTTCCTCCAATTCCCTCTTCAGGATTTTCACATCGCTCTCGATGCCGCCCAGGATGGCTGTTCGAGACTTCTCCAGGATCTTTTTCCGCATTTTGACTTGTGACTCTCTGAGCAGGTCCATCGCTTTTTCGTTCTCTTTGTTCCTGAAGTGCTCGTGGGCCCGGTTGATCAGCGCTAGAACCTCTCCCACCTTTTCTTCCTCAACCCGTCGGATGGCGTTGTCCATCTCCTCGGCCGTTGCTTTAAGGGCCTTTCGGGTGTACGCCGCCTCCTCCAGGAGGCCCTCCATAGCTTCGCGGGCCAGGTTGATCTTCAGGCTGGGGTTGACTTTCTTCTTCTTGGCCATTTTGAGGGCCTGCTTGACGGCCTTGCGGGCTTCCTTGATCTTTCTTCGCGCTATTTTCCCCTTTTCGAAATGGACGATCATGTCTTCCAGCAGGAATTCGTGAAGCCTTATCAGCCCGTGGGGGAATCCCTTCCTCTTGTATCCGCCTAACCGAAACATGGGCAAAGCTCCTGTTCAAGAAATCATGATGCTATCCGGGATACTCAAAAGGCCCCCGGTCGCCCTTCGATACCCTTCGACAAGCTCAGGACAGGCCTCAGGGCGAAGGGAAACAGTTTTCTGTAACTCTCTGATCTTCCGTTCATGGTGAGGTATCGAACCACGAACGGAATGGCTGATTGTCTTCTTGCCGTCAGGTCAATCCGAGTTGTCGGACGGTCTCGAGCCGGAACCTGGTTCAGGTCTCGACACGATTCCTTCCGGCCTTCTTCGCTTTGTAGAGAACCTTGTCCGCTTCCTTCAGCACCTTTTCAGGGGTGCTGAGCTTTTTGCCCGGCCCTGCTGCGCCGATGCTCACGGTGATCGTGACGCTCCGGTGGCCTCCTGCCGGGGTTTCGGACCTGTTTTTCGCTGACTTCTGGCGCCGCTCCTTACCCCTGACCATGAACGGGGTGGACTCCACGATCTTGCGGTACACCTCCAGGTGGGGGAGGGCCTCTTCGATCTCCTTTCCAGGAAAGATGGCGGTGAATTCCTCGCCGCCGTAGCGGAAGACTTTTGGGTTGCCCGTCATATCCTTGAGCTTCGCTGCAATCATCTTGAGGACCTGATCGCCTGTCTTGTGCCCGTAATTGTCATTAAACTTCTTGAAGTGGTCCACGTCAATCATCGCGATGACATACTTCCTGCCCAGGTTGACGAGCTCCTCATTCAGGCTTCGCCGGCCTCGAAGGCCCGTCAGTTCATCGACATAGGCCATGGAAAAAGAGGTGTCGATCGCCGAGATGAGAAGCGCCAGGCCCGCGGCCGAAAAGTAAATCATGGGTGTAGGGGAAGAATAATTCCCCCCCAGGCCGAGGAACGCGGCCACAAGGGAGCCGAGGAACCCTGCTGAGAGGGCATCTCCAGCCTTCCGAAACCGTACGAAGAGAAACACGAAAGCGGTCGCAAAAGAGAGGACCGCAAGGCTAGAGAGGTTCCTGTACCCGAAAAAAGCCTTCCCATGGAGCCAGGTTTTGACTTCCCCGGAGGTCTCAACCAGGCGCTGGTACATAAAAGGCCATGAAACCTTCAGGCTCGGGCCGAGTTGAGAGAGGGGCGATCCCTTGGGCTGACAGAAAAGGAGGAGCAAGAATGCCTCAAACAGGATCAGGCCGATGCAGAAGTACCCCAGGGAGGTTTGCAGCCGTCGTCTCCTGAGGGTTGCGAACAATGCCAGGTTAAGGGGAAGCAGCACCCGGGAAGCCTCCGGGATGGATACCCGGCCCGCGCTCCCAGCCGATTTGTGCAAAACCCAGTCAGGAAGCGCGAAGTAGGCGAGGCCGAGGGCCAAACAGCTCAGGATCAACCCGGCATTGTTGAAACGCCAACCCAGGATGATCCCGATGGCAAAAAAAGCATAAGGGAGGAGCGGCAGGATCAGCAGGAGACCCCGCAGCTCGCCGACGCCCTCAATCTGTTTCATCAGTCCGGGCCATTTCCAAACAGCGATCATGGAAAGAGCGATGAGGGCGGTTGGGACAAGGAGAGGGGAATGGATTCGTTTGTTGAAAATAGCCAACGATCGAAAGCCCTTTTCATATCCCGTGAACGTCTATCAGGGTCAGTCATCAGGCCTTTGAACGACGTCCATCGTAGGCATAAGTATATGAAAAATGGCGTCTTCCGTCAAGGAGGATCGCTCCTTCCCCCTCACCGTCTTCAGATCATTTTCTTCGGCCGTAACTGAAGAAATTGGTACCGGTCGCCCGTGCGCACTGTGATGTCACGCACATCTGTTCCCCTCAGAAGGGTGACATTGGCGTCAACCCCTGCGTGACCGAGGGCCCAGAGTTTCCGATAAAAGTCCGCAAGGCCTTCCACCGCTTTTCCGTTCACCTTGAGAATGAGGTCGCCCGGCTGGAGCTTGGCCCGCTCCGCAGGACCCCCGGCTGTGATTCGCGTGATGAAAACGCGGCCGTGGGCCTCTTCCGCATTGACCCCCAGCCAGGGTCTCGCAGGCC
>JAGUZM010000366.1 GCA_020060805.1 Deltaproteobacteria bacterium
ATTCTGGGAATCGTAGGCGAATCCGGCTGTGGGAAAAGCGTCACCGCCCTGAGCGTGATGCGGCTGGTTCCCAGTCCTCCTGGAAAAATAGTGGAGGGAGAGATTTTTTTCGATGGAAGGGATTTACGGGGTGTCTCCGAGGAGGAAATGAGAAAGATCCGAGGGGACCAGATCGGAATGATATTTCAGGATCCATCCACCTCCATGGACCCATCCTACACCATAGGTTACCAACTGGCCGAGACGTTTCGGTGCCACAGAAATGTGTCCAAATCCGAGGCAACGGAGGAAGCCTTGGCCATGATGACCAAGCTGAACATACCTCAGCCAAGAAACCTGGTGAAAGCCTATGTCCATGAACTGAGCGGAGGCCTGATTCAGAGAGTCATGATAGCCATGACCCTCCTGTCTGAGCCTCGATTGCTCATCGCAGACGAGCCGACAACAGCTCTCGATGCCACGGTTCAATTTCAAATCTTGTCTCTCATCAATCAGATCCGGAACAGGTTCAGGACCTCGGTTATGGTCATCACCCACGATTTTGGCGTCGTGGCCATGCTTTGCGATCGCGTCGCGGTGATGTATGCAGGAAAAATAGTGGAATCCGGTTCAACGGAAACCATCCTTGAACGGCCTTCTCACCCTTACACCCAAGCGCTAATCCATTCGGTACCAAGACTTGGGAGAAGGGTCGAGAGGCTGTATCAGATTGAAGGGCAACCACCCGACCTCACCAGGTTACCAGACGGTTGCAGCTTCGCAGAGCGCTGTTCTGAAGGGGTCGATATTTGCGCAAAAAGGGAGCCGGTGATCACACAAACCCAGGAGGGCCACTGGGTTAGTTGTCATCGTCGGGGAAATCAGGATGCCTAATTCAGCGCTCCTAGAGGTCAAACACTTGCGTAAACATTATCCTGTCAGGCGGGGGCTTTTCTTTCCCTCCCTTGTCGGGTACGCACGCGCCGTCGACGATGTGAATTTCAAGATCCTCGAAGGCGAAACATTTGGACTGGTAGGAGAATCCGGATCGGGCAAGACTACTGTTGGGCGCCTCGTATTGAACCTGCTCAGCCCTACAGGAGGGGAAATCCATTTCCGGGGCAGAGACATTACGAAGTTGTCCCGAATGGAAATGAAGGAAATGCGGCAACACATGCAGATTATTTTTCAAAAGCCATTTGCATCTCTGAATCCCCGGAAAACCGTCCGGGCGATACTCGAAAACTCTCTGGACATTTTCAAAATGGGCAAAACGCAAGATCGCTCCAGGCGAGTCTCTGAACTGATCCAGTTGGTCGGCCTTAATCCAGATCATATCAACCGCTACCCGCATGAATTTAGCGGCGGGCAGCGCCAGCGTATCGGTATCGCGAGGGCTTTAGCAATGAACCCCAAATTCATCGTTCTCGACGAACCGGTCAGCGCTCTGGACGTCTCGGTACAGGCTCAGATCTTAAACCTTCTCAAGGACCTCCAAAAAGAGTTCCATCTGACTTATCTGTTCATTGCCAACAATCTGAACGTGGTGGGGCATCTGAGCAACACCGTTGCTGTGCTTTACATGGGCCGTATTATTGAAATGGCACCGGCGGACAAACTTTTCTCAGAACCTAGGCATCCGCACACGAAGCTTCTCCTCATGTCTGTTCTCACTTTGAAGAGTCGATTCGAGAACATGGAAGACTTGAGTTACGGAGAGCGGCCCGACCCGCTGAATCTCCCGCAGGGTTGCACCTATGCGAGTCGGTGCCACGCAGCTCGGGCAGAGTGTCGGGAACAAAGTCCGGAACTTCGGAATTGTGGCGCGAACCATTCTGTCGCTTGCCATTTGATCTCTAGCGATGCCACAGGCATGAATGCCGCAAAAGCGTCGCAAGCCTAACTCCTGGGGTTGTGAGATTAACCTTTTATCGGGGGGTCTAGATCCATGAGTAAATCAGCCCTTAAGGTCACTGAATATGGGGAACCGGGCAAAGGGTTTTCTTTCGCCGTGGCGACAATGAAAGTGAAATATGATAAGCGAGAAAATCTGGAGAAATACCGTGAATTCATCGAGGCAGCAAAAGGCTGCAGAGCCGATTTGCTCATCTTGCCGGAAATGTCACTCCAGGGATATCTCTGGTCGCATGAACCCTCTTGGTGCCTGCCCCGAGACACAGCGCGCTATCAATGGTCAGAGGCTGAGACTATTCCAGGACCTTCAACTCGCGTGATGTGCGATTTTGCGAATCAGTACGATATTCACCTCGTCTTTGGAATGGGTCGGCGCGGTTTTCACCATGGGACAGGAGTGGAGGCACTCTACAACTCCGCAGTGCTGATCGGTCCGAATGGAATCATCGGAGTTCATGACAAGATCCATAATCCCGGAGGTGAAAAACACATCTTCAAAGGGGGAAGAAACATTGACGTCTTCCAGACACCTTTTGGAAAGATCGGAATGATGATTTGCTGGGATGTGGGGTTCCCTGAACTTGCCCGCATCTTGGCACTCAAAGGAGCAGACATCTTTGTTCTTCCTACTGCTTGGGGTATCGGTGCCACAGTGCCTCTGAAAGGCCGAGAGATGCAAGCCTTTGGCCATTACGCCTATCAATGCTTTATCCGCACCAGGGCTCTTGAAAACCACGCCTGGTTGCTCTCTTCCAATTGGGTTGGAGAAGACGAGAGGAGCGGGTTCACATTCCTGGGGGGAAGCGCTATTATCAACCCTCTTGGCTTGACCCTCGTGGAGATGAATCATGAAGAGGGATTGGCCGTTGCCCATGGCGTGGAAGTCCAGGCAGAACGTTTGGCTGCCAGGACAGAGTACCTTTTTGGTAATGACGTGTTTCTGGACCGCCGGCCGGAAGCCTATGGACCGATTGTCGAAAGCTAACAAAGCAACCCCCTTGAAAGATAGGAAATGACTGCGGTATGCCCGTAAGGAGCAAAGCCATGGCTTATGGCCAAAAGCTGGTTACGCCATAACGCATTTTCTTTGGCTCAAACCCCTTCAGCCGTCCTTATTGCTTATGGATGGGGACAAGGGGTTTTTCGTTGTTGACATGGACCATTGAATATCATATGTTCCGGCGCCAGACTGATTCTACCCTTGAAAAGGTCATTGGACTTGATCAACCCCCAGCAAGGGCGCTTGCTTCAGGTACTGACCCAAACACCCTATGGAGGCAGATATGAGAAGAAAGTCTTCTTTCCTTGTCTTAGCTGTGTTTGCCATGAGCCTTCTTTACCTCATGAGCGATTTTGCAGAGGCCAAGAGAATGGGCGGAGGCAGGTCCTTCGGCTCCAGCCCGAACTATCAGCGGAGCGCGCCTCAACCCACTTCTCCGCAGCGTAACACCACCCAGCCAGCCCAAAATCAACCCGCGCCGCAGGCCCCCGGCCGGCCTTGGGGGGGCATGCTCGGCGGATTCCTGATGGGCGGACTTCTGGGTTCCCTGCTCTTTGGGGGTATGCACGGCCTGACCGGCCCAGGGCTGCTCGACATTCTCCTCGTGGGAGGCCTCATATTCTTCCTCGTCCGTTTTTTGCGGGCAAGGAGGATGGCAGCGGAAACAGCTGGGCAAGCCCCTTTCAGCGCAGCGTTTCAGGACGCCCATCCTCAGGACGGCCTGGGAAGCTCGGGTTACGCATCGCCGCCGCAGCCCTTTCCGTCCGCCCCGGCCCCCCAATTCCCTCCCGGATTCGATCAGAAGGAGTTCCTGAAAGGAGCCAAAGCCATCTACACCCGGTTGCAACGCTCCTGGGACAAGCGGGACTTGGAGGACATCCGCCAGTTCACGGCAACCGAGGTCTACGAGGAGATCGTGCGACAAGCTGAAGCGGACCCGCAGCCGAGCAAAACCGAAATCCTTCGGGTCAACGCCAAGGTTCTTGAAGTGAGGAGCGAAGGCCATGAGACCGTGGCCTCCGTTCTCTATGATGTGCTGATGCGGGAAAGCCAGGATGAGACCGTGGCCAGGGATGTTAGCGAAGTATGGCATTTCCGCTGCGATGAAACAGCTCCCGGGTCTTTCTGGGTTCTCGAAGGCATCCAGCAGGTGGAAGGTTAACGCCCGATGAGGGCTTTCCCCTGGACTTCCTGGGGGGACGCCGGCACAGCGGCAACAGGCATTTAAAGAAGCTCTCAGTCGTTTTGGGGCCGTCACTTGCCCCTTTTCGATGGGCTGATAAATCTTGGGGGGGTGTTGTCGTGAAACCACCGAAAGAACTGGCCGTTACCCTGAGCAGGCGATCCATCAACCTGGATCTTCCCATAGACGATGATGTGCTTCTGGAATGTGTGTTCTTGGGTCTGGCAGCGTATGTGAAAAAGGGTTTTCCCCTCAAGATGAGACAAGCTTACACGACATTCTCGGGCACACAGGAAGTGCTCTCCAAAGTTTTCTCCACTCCCGAGCAGGTGGTGGAATGGAGAAAGGAACTCAAATCCCTCACGACCGCTCTGCTCAAACGGTAACGCGTTGAGGCACGTGCGAGGACCCGCCCTTTGAGAGGGCAAAATCGCTCCCGCGACTCCTGTTTTCTCCGCTTCACCCATGACCATGGCCACTGAAACCTGAGGGCGGATTCATATCCCAAAGGGGACGGCAGCACAATACGCAACCTATCCAAGGAGGTGCCCTTGAACAAGATGCAATACATCGTCGCAGGCGCCATCGCCCTTGTGGCGGGCTTTGTGGGCGGAAGCATGCCCGACGCGCTCACCCGGACTGCCGAAAGCAGCCAGGAAGGAAGAGAGATCACGCGGGTGATCGTGGCCACTGAAATCCATCTGGTGGATGAGGAAGGAAAGGAGAGATGGATACTGAAGCTTTCCAAGGACGGCGAACCTGCCATGACATTCATTAACAAGGCCGGCTGGGCTCCGATGGCTTTGGGTTTGAACAAAACCGGCGTCCCTTACTGCAATATGGTCCTTGAGCCACACAAGGCCGGCCCCACCTTCTCATTGCTCGACAGCGACATGAAGACCCGCGCCGTGCTCGGGCTTCGGGAGAGCGCGGAGCCCTACCTGAGCCTCATGGATCCGACCGGCCAGGTCCGAGCCAACATGGGCAGTATCGATTTCAGGAACCCATTGACCGGGGCCAAAGAAAAACGCCCCGTCTCATCCTTGGTGCTGTTCGGCGAGGACGGAAGAATCCTCTTTTCCGTTCCCAAGCCGAGCCTTCTCCCCGCTTCCGGGTTGATGCACCCTGGATGAGCCCGTCACCCGAGACCAAGGAACCGATGGCCGACGCGGGGGATACCCTTGTCTCAGAAACAGGCAGGGCCGGGCTGAACGCCCGGCCCTGCCTGTTCAATCGGCTGTCGCGACCGTCTTAGTGAACTTCGATTTTCTTCGCTTTGGCTTCTTCTTTTTTCGGAATGACCACAGTGAGAACACCATCCTTATAGGAGGCCTCGATCTTCTCCTCGTCCACCTCAGAGGGCAGGCGGAAGCTCCTAGAGAAAGAGCCGTACCGTGTTTCTTTCATGTAGTAGTCCGCCTCCTTCTCCTCCTTGCTCTCCTCCTTCTTGCCGCTCAAAGAGATGTAGCCGTTGTCTACGGTAATCGAGATATTATCTTTGCTCATGCCGGGAACATCGGCAGTGAGATGGTATTTCCCGTCCTTCTCGAAAAAGCTGACGGCTGGTGTCCACTCTTCACCCAGGTCTCTCCGCCATTCGGGCCAGAGCCTGTCAAAAAACACATCACCAAAGCCTTCGCTTCCGAAGGGAGTCATCCAAGACGGTCTTCGAAGTCTTCTTTCTAGTGCGTACATAGTGTCTTACCCCCTTTCGTATGTCTTGCAGGTGGTAGGCTTTCACCTGCCACCGATTTGATACAAAAAATAATCACGGGGCATGCTTTGTCAAGGAAGGAGGCTGAGGGACGTGGCAGGGAAATATTACACAACTTCAGCCGGGTAGGCCATTGGGGCTCCCCTGAGGGAGGCGGGCATTTAACCGCACTTGGTGTAGCCGCAGAAATGGCAGGTCATGCACCCTTCTTCGAAACTGACGGTTTGCCCGCAATCGGGGCAGGTCGTGCCGCGAAGGCTGTTTTCATGCTTGTGCCGGCGGACCCCTTTTTCCTGCATATACCTCTTTTCGAGGACGCGGCTGATGGCGTCAGGAATGGAGAGGATCAAACCATCTTTTGAAAAAACCGGGTGCTCCCCGCAAATGCCTTTCAGCTGTTCCACGATTTTGTCCACAGGAACCCCGGACCTGAGGGCGAGAGATACGAGCCTGCCGATCGCCTCCGTCTTCGCTGTTGTCGATTTCCCGGATTTGCCGATGGTTGCAAAAACCTCGAAAGGCTTCCCCTCCAACTCCGTCACCGTCACATAAAGGTTGCCCATGCCTGTGATCACTTTGGTCGTAAACCCATTGAGGGTGTCAGGCCTGTCTCGAACATCCGTCATGACGGGGGTGATCTCTGCGCGCCTGTCCTCGTAGCTCAGAACCTGGTTCTCCTTGCTGCCGTCCCGGTAAATCGTTACCCCCTTGCATCCGAGCTCAAACGCCAGGTCATACACTCGCAGGACATCCGCCACAGTGGCCTGATTGGGCAAATTGACGGTCTTGGAAACGGCATTGTCCGTGTATTTTTGGAACGCCGCCTGCATCCGGACATGCCACTCGGGGCTCACGTCGTGGGCGGTTACAAAGACTTCTTTCACATCCTGGGGTATCCCTTCCACGTTCTTGAGACTCCCCGCGCGGGCGATGGCATCCATCAGCTCCGGCGAGTAGAATCCTCTTTCTTTGGCCAGTCTCTCGAAATAAGGGTTTGTTTCAATCAGCTCGTCGTTATCCATGACCCGCCTGACAAAGCTGATCGCGAACAGGGGCTCGATGCCGCTCGAGCAGCCTGCAATGATGCTCAGGGTCCCTGTGGGCGCTATGGTGGTGACCGTGGCGTTTCTGAAGCGGCTGTTATCCCTGTCCTTGAAAACGCTCTGCTCGAAGAACTCAAAGACCCCCCTCTCCTCGGCCAAAGCCCGAGAGGCCTCGTGCGCCTCGGACTGGATGAACCGCATCACCGTCTCCCCGGCATCAAGGGCCTTTTCCGAGCTGTAGGGGATCCAGAGCTGGTAAAGCATGTCCGCGAAGCCCATGACCCCAAGCCCGATCTTGCGGTTGCCCCTGGCCATCTTGCCGATTTCCGGCAGGGGGTAGTTGGACATGTCGATCACGTTGTCCAGGTACCGGACCGAAAGCCAGATCATATCCCTGAGCCTGCTGAAATCGATCGCCGGCCTGCCGTTCTTTTGCACCACAAAGCGCGCCAGATTGATCAATCCCAGGTTACAGGCCTCCATCGGAAGCAGGGGCTGTTCGCCGCAGGGGTTGGTGCTCTCAATCGAGCCGAGGCTTGGGGTGGGGTTGTCCCGATTGACCCGGTCCAGGAAGACGACGCCGGGGTCTCCGTTTTCCCAGGCCTGGTAAACCAGGGCCTGATACGCCTGAGTGGCATCCAGCTCACCCACTTTTCTGTTGTCCCTGGGATCTACCAGGTCATAGCTTCTCCCTGCCCTTACAGCCTCCATGAACGCATCCGTGATGCCCACGGAGATGTTGAAGTTGTTCAGGTCCCGGCTGTTCCTCTTGCAGGCGATGAACTCCATGATGTCCGGATGGTCCACCCTCAGGATGGCCATGTTCGCCCCTCTCCGAGTGCCTCCCTGCTTGACCTGCTCCGTTGCGGTGTTGAAAATCTTCATGAATGACACAGGTCCTGAGGCGATACCGCCCGTGGTTCCCACCTTGCTCTTCTTGGGCCTCAGCCTTGAAAAAGAGAACCCTGTTCCTCCACCCGACTTGTGGATCAGGGCCGCGTTCTTGAGGGCGTCGAAAATCCCCTCCATGCTGTCTTCCACGGGCAGGACGAAACAGGCAGCGAGCTGTCCCAGCCTCCGGCCGGCGTTCATAAGGGTCGGCGAGTTGGGCAGGAAATCGAAGTCCGTCATCATCTGGTAGAAGACCTCTTCCATCTTCTTCACATGGCCTTCGTCGGATACATAAGCCCTTTCCGCCTGCGCCACATGGTGAGCCACCCTTCGGAACATCTCCTCAGGGGTCTCCTGGATTTTTCCCTCCAGGTCTTTCTTGAGGTATCTCCTCTCCAGGACTGTGCGGGCGTTGTCAGACAGGACAAGCCTCTTCCTCTGGGTGAACATGGAGCTGTCGAGCTTCACAGGGCTCGACTTGGTGATGCCGTACTCCTTCAGCTTGTCCTCGATGATTTTTTCGAGCAGGGGAATCGTGACGCTTCGGAGTTCCATCTTCCGGATCTCTTCCCTGAGAGCCCGGCTGATGTCCATGGCAAGGGCGCTGTTGATCGTCATCTCCCTGGTGAGGATGTCGGAAAACAGGTTGTCGTCCCACCGGAAAGATGAAAGATCCAGGGTTTCTTCCTTCTCAAAAAGGATATCTCCCGCATGAGCCATGGTGATCCTCCCGAAGAGTTAATCTGAATCGATCAGGTGAAAACAGGGTTCCACAGGCGAAGGGGGGTTTGCGCCCTTCGGCTATTCCGCCTCCAAGTATGTAGATATTCACGAAGAGATGCTTTTCAAACCCGCATCATGAGAAAAGCCGTACATATTGACGAATAGCTATATTAGAACTCAATATCTAGTACGTCAAGATAATTCCTCTCAAACACGGAAACCCGCTCTCCCTGAGGATTCCGAGCACTTCTCCAAGCACTGGCCACGCAACTTACCTGAAAAAAGCATGACCTCCCTACCCTCGCCGCCCCGCCTTTCTCCCTTGAGGACAACCTTCTCCCACGCCAGTCCATCATTTACATTCTGCCACGAATTGGTATATGAGAGTGGTCATCTCCCAGGAATCAGATTATATTAGAATGCCATGGACCAGAACGGGAAGAGGGTGCCACCCTTATCCCGGCCAACTTGCCCGGCCTGGCTCTGGAGACGCCGATGACAAAGCACAAGGTCACATTTCTCCCCAGTGGAAAATCTGTCGAAGTGGAACAGGACACCCCCATCCTGGAGGCTGCCCAGAGGGCGGATGTGTTTATCAACAACCTCTGCGGTGGAGAGGGCGTCTGCGGCGAGTGCCGCGTGCAAATCCTCAAAGGCGATGCTCGGTCGAGCGATGCTCAAAGGGCTTTTTTTTCCCAGGAGGAATTGGAGAAAGGCTACGCCCTTGCCTGCCAGACCAAGATCCGGGGCGACATGGAAGTGGAGATCCCACCGGAATCGAGGCTGGAGGAAGAACAGATCCTGGTCAGCGAAAAGCGGGATGACGGGGAAATCCAGGCCGGAACAGCGCCCCAAAAAATTCCCGAAGCCCCTTTCTACGCTTTCAAGCCCCTCGTGAGGAAGGTGTACCTGGAACTTCCGCACCCGACCCTGGAGGACAACATCACGGATATCGAAAGGGTCTCCAGGGAACTGAGGCGAAAGGTCGGGTGGTACACTTTTGACATGTCCCTGTCTTGTCTCCAAAACCTCTCCGAAACCCTCAGGGATACGGACTGGAAAGTGACCGCAACCCTTGTAAAGGACAAGGCGGGATACCGGATCCAGAGCGTAGAACCGCAGGACACCTCCGGCACAAACTATGGGCTCGCGGTCGATGTGGGAACGACGACGGTCGTCGCCCAACTCGTGGACCTCAGGACAGGCAGGGTGCTCGGCGTGGAGGCCTCCCACAACCTGCAGGCCCGTTACGGCGAAGACGTCATTTCCAGGATGGTTTACGCCTGCGGCAAAGGTGGGCTTCATCCCCTCCATGAGGCGGTCATCACGAACATCAACAAACTGATCGGCTCCCTCACAAGCGCCTACAAAATCTCCCCCCACGAGATCAATGCCATCGTCGCCGCGGGCAACACCACCATGAGCCATTTCCTCCTCGGCCTTACACCCTGCAATCTCCGCCTGGAGCCTTACGTCCCGACAGCCGACATCTACCCCCAGGTTTTGGCGAGCGAAATCGGAATTCAAATCCATCCCCGGGGAATCCTGGAGGTGATGCCGAGCGTCGCATCCTACGTAGGCGGGGACATCGTGGCGGGCGTTGTCGCGTCAGGGATCGCGGATCACCCGCAGATCCAGGGACTGATCGACATAGGAACCAACGGGGAAATCGCCATCGGCAACAACGAATGGCTTGTCTGCTGTTCGGCTTCCGCCGGCCC